>JAFWPM010000162.1 GCA_017509565.1 Kiritimatiellia bacterium
CACCGCGACCACTTCGGCAAGGACAGGAAGACCGGGGCTAGGAGCATGGGCGGCGCATTGAGGCTGTACACGGCGAGGCGGCTGAAGAAGGACCCGGTGACCGTCAGCCGCTAAAAAGCAAAACGGCAGCAATGTGGGGTGGAAAGTATGGAAAATGTGGATAAAATGTCTGTCCCTTTGGAATTGCATTTCTGGCGGGGCTTTGCTAGAATGTGAGTCGTTGGGGAATGTTCCCGTGTTTTCGGAGTTTAAATATCCATGATTAAACGACTTGCAATGACATTGATCACCACAACGCTTGTTGGGTTTGATTCATTTGCCGAAGTGCGGACCATAAAAGGCATACCATACGCCGACAGGCCGTCGCGCGTCCTTGATGTCCGTGTCCCTGTCGGCGAAACTAACTTCCCGACGGTCGTGTGGCTCCACGGTGGCGGGCTCACCGGCGGCGCTCGCCACTTCATCCCCCTCTCGGATGGGAAGATTGCGCAGGTCTCTGCGGAATACCGTCTTCTCGGCAAGGATGCAACATGCGGCGAGGACTGCATTGAGGACGCTGCGGCCGCAGTCGCGTGGACCTTCGCGCACATAGCCGAATATGGCGGCGACCCGTCTAAAATATACCTTTGCGGGAAGAGCGCCGGCGCCTACCTCTCCATGATGGTCGGCATGGACGGCAAATGGCTCGCCACGCATGGCCTCTCAAATCGGGACCTCGCTGGCATAGTAGCCGTCTCAGGCCAGGCCTCCAAGCATTTCAACGTCCGGAAATTTTCCGGGGATGACGACCCGCAGTACCTTCCGAAGATTGACGATCTCGCACCGCTTGCGCATGTGTCTAAGGACATTCCGCCTTTCGTGAGCGTATGCGGCGAGCCACCCTACGAGTGGAAATGCCGCGCCGAGGAAAACCGCTTTCTCGTGGCGACACTCATCGCCCTCGGCCATCCCTTCGCGCGTTACATCGAGTGCCCGCTTTGCGACCACGGCCGGGTCGACAAGCCGGCGTGGGGATATATCGAACTCTTCATACACGGCCGCCTCCCCTAGTGTGCCGATTCTTATTGTGCCGGACATGTTTCCGTTATCCATGTCCGGCACAATAAAAGAATGGACCCTGCCTGCCCAGTCTTCCGGTGCGTCGTTACAGTCGCCTGCCGTAAGTATTACGCCTTAACGACGACGCCCAGCCTGGGAAAAACGATTCGGTGCATCGGCTAACTTATTTGCGAATCAGCACACTAGGGAAACAGGATTACACCACAGTTTTTTGACAGGCGACGCCAATGCGAGAATCGGCAAACGGCAACAATGTGGATGGGGAGATATGGAAAATGTGAACAATATGTATGTCCCTTTATGCAACAATCGGGGTGCTGGTTCCTTTTTTTTAGTATAATAATAGCGTTCATTCTTTCCCTTCCCCCCTCACTTAAAAATCCAAACATCCAGAACAATGAAGAATTCTGTCAAGCCCGTCAAGGACATTGTCCGCATCGGCATCATTGGTACCGGCAACATGGGATCCGGCCATATCCGCACCTTTGAGTCGGGAGCCATCCCGCGCGCGAAGGTTACCGCGATCTGCGACATAGACCCGCGCAAGATGGGGAAGTTCTCGCAGGAATACAAGCGCTTCACCGACAGCCGCGAACTGATTCGCTCAGGAGAGGTTGATGCCGTCATCATCGCGACCCCGCACTATTTCCACACAACCATTGGCGTAGACGCCCTCGACAACGGCATACACACGCTGACGGAAAAGCCGATCTCGGTCCACAAGGCCGACGCCGAGAAGCTCATCGCCGCGCACAAGCGCAACCCGAAGCCCGTGTTCGCCGCGATGTTCAACCAGCGCACCAATCCGCAGTACCAGAAAATACGCGATCTGATCCAGAGTGGCGAACTTGGGAAAATCATCCGCATAAACTGGATCATCACCGACTGGTTCCGCACCCAGTACTACTATGACACCGGCGACTGGCGCGCCACCTGGGGCGGGGAGGGCGGCGGCGTCCTGATGAACCAGTGCCCGCACCAGCTCGACCTCTTCCAGTGGCTCTTCGGCATGCCGCAGCAGGTGCGCGCCTTCTGCGACATTGGCCAGTTCCATAAAATCGAGGTTGAAGACAACGTCACGGCCTACATGAAGTTCGCGAACGGCGCAACCGGCGTGTTCATCACGACGACGGGCGAGGCTCCCGGCACGAACCGCCTGGAAGTCGCCGGGGACCGCGGGCGCGTCGTGCTTGAGGGCACCAACGCCGACATCAACTGGACCCGCAACGTTCAGCCCCTTGAGGATTTCCGCATGAAGACTCAGGAAATGTGGGCGCGCCCGGAGGTGTGGAATGTCACAATCCCCGCGCATGGCAACGGCGACCAGCATGCCGGCATCCTCCGCAACTACGTGGAGGCGATTCTTGACGGCAAGCCGCTCATCGCGCCGGCGGAAGAGGGCATCCGCGCGGTCGAGCTCTGCAACGCCATGCTCTACTCCTCCTTCACAGGCAAGACGGTTGACCTCCCGCTCGATCCGGCCGCCTACGAGCGCCACCTCAAGAAGCTCATCAGGAGTTCGACCTTCAGGAAGAACGCGACGCACGACCTCGCCGGCAAGGAAGTTGACATGTCCGGCTCGAGTTCGGTGTTCAAATAGACTGGCGCAGGCCAGGCAAGGAAAGACGTGGCGCGGGGGTCCCGCGCCACGTCTTGTCTTTCCGTGTCTAAAGAACCTCGTCGAGGCGGGTGACCGTGGCGACGGCAAGCGCGGCGAACTCGTCGCGGAAAATTTCGTTGGTGGGGTCTGCGACGGCGACGCTGCCGAGTATGCCCGCCGTGCTGGCGCCGCGCAGGGCGTAGAGGGCGTCGTCGAAGAGAACGCATTGGTCCTTGGGGACGCCTATGAGCGCCGAGACCCTGTCGTAGTACTCGACCCTGGACTTGCCGCAGTCCATCACCTCGCCGCAGCAGATGGCGTCGAAGAATGGCAGCAGCCCGGTTCCGTTCAGCGCGACAAGCGTGTGCGTCGACCATGTCGCCGTGGCGAGGACGACCTTCACGCCGCGCCGGCGCATTCCCGCGAGGAATTCGCGCGCCCCTGGCTTGACCCTGGGCACCTTTCGGTAGGCTTCCATCATCCGGTCGCGCTGGAGGGTGCGGAATGCCGGGACATCAACCTCCACCCCAAGTTCGTCGCGGATGTACTCGAAGAGCAGGCTTCCGGTCGAGCAGGATACGACTTGGAGTCTCTGCTCCGGGGAGAGCGCGATGCCGCGCGCTTCGAGGTAGTCGGTGTTGCAGGCGCGCCATTCCGGCATGGTGTCGAGAATCGTCCCGTCCATGTCGACCAGTGCCGCGCGCATTTTTCCAATTGTTTCCGAAAGGTTCATCAGGGCAACTCCCCGTTCTCGCTATGCGCGCATCCCGCGAAGAATCGCGGCCACGGCCTCGCGCTCGCCGGTATGTTCTGTTATGATGGGAACGCGGAAAGCGTCCATGAGGCGGGCTGTGGCGTCGGTGGCGCCGCCGCCCTCCCTGAAAAAGACAATTGGCAGGTCGCGCAGGCGCCTGTCGTTTCGCGTCTTGGTCACGAACTCGGTGGCGGACATGTCATCGGTGTCGCCGCAAAGTGCCACGATGTCCGGCCTGTGCTCGACGCATGCCCGGACGGCCTCATGGCCGCCGTTTATGCGCGTGAACTTGATGTCCCTGCGGCGCAGGCCATCCACCACGGCGGCCGCGAAGGCCGAGTCGGCCCTGCCGATGACGATGAAGTTCGGTGCCTCGGCAATCGGGAGCGCGACAGTGACGCAGGTGCCGTTAGCGGCGCCTTTGGGGGGGCTTTCGATTTTAAGCTTGCCGCCGTGGAGTTCAAGGAGTTCCTTGGTGATGGCGAGGCCGAGGCCTGTGCCGACTGGCTGGTCGCCGACCTGGAAGTATCTCGCAGTCACCTTGGGGATGTCCTCCGCGGGGATTCCGACGCCGGTGTCCGTGATCTTGACGAGAGTCATTCCCGGTAAGGCGTCGTCGCGTGCAGTTTCGACCGAGATGGTTCCGCCGGACGGGGTGAACTTGATGGCGTTGCCGATGATGTTGATGAAGACCCGCTCCATTTTCGCGATGTCGCCGAGGCAGAAGTCGATGCGCGGGACCTCCTCGACGGAAATGCGGATGTTCTTGGCGTTTGCCTGGACGCGCAGGGAGTCCGCCGCCTCGCGGGCCACGACCATTGGCGCCATGCGGCGTTTCACGAGGACGAGAGTATGGTTCTCCATCTGGCGCAGGTCGAGAATGTCGTTCACGGTGCCGAGGAGGCGCTGGCAGTCGGCCTCAAGCCTTTCCAGATACTGCTTGGCCTTTTCCCCCATCGCGCCGGCCAAGCCGTTCTGCATGTTCTTGACGGCGTAGATCATCGAAGTCAGCGGGGTGCGCAGCTCGTGGGACACATTGGAGACGAACTCCATTCTGGCGCGGCTGATCGCCTCCATGCGTTCGAGCGCGTGCCTAAGGTCCTGCTGGGCCTTGTGGCGGACGGAGATGTCGCGGACTACAAAGCAGAGCGGGGCGTCCAATTCCTGGCCGGCGACTCGCCCGACGGCGACTTCGCCCTGGAAGGAGGAGCCGTCGCGGCGGAGGCATCGGGTCTCGGCCTGGAAGAAGCCGCCTCCAGTCAGGACGATTTGCGCCTGGCGGCGCAGTTCGCCGCCGTCAATGCAGAAAAGCGGGAAGACGCTGCCGCCGGCGAATTCGCCCGGCGCGGCCCTGAACATCTCCCCGGCGCGCAGGTTGGCGCCGGCCACGGTGCCGTCGGCGCGGACGGAAAAGACACCGTCGTAGACGGCGTCGAGAATCGCCCCGGCGCCGGATGCGCCAGGGGCGCCGGCGTCCCGCGCGCCTTCGCCAGTATTTCCGGTCACGCCCATTTTCCCACCCATCCGGCTCTGCTAGAGCCTGGCCATGGCCTCCGCGACGGTTTCGGGCGAGTTGAAGGCGCTGAAGCGTATGTAGCCTTCGCCGCAGCGGCCGAAGCCGGCGCCTGGGGTCGTCACAATCTGCTTTTCGCGCAGCAGCGTGTCAAAGGCGTCCCAGGAGGGTTCCCCCGCCTTCATCCACACGTAGGGGCTGTTGTCCCCGCCTGTGCATTCGTAGCCGAGGGATGTGAGCTTGGCGCGGATCGCCTTTGCGTTGGCGAGGTAGCCGTCGATGAGGGCGCGCGTCTGCTCCCGCCCGGCCTTGGTGTAGACGGCCGCCGCGGCGCGCTGGACAGGGTATGAGACGCCGTTGAACTTGGTCGTTTGGCGCCTGTTCCAAAGGCCGTGGAGGGCGACTGCGGCCCCGTCGCGCGTCCGTGCGATGACGGACTTCGGGACAACGGTGAAGGCGCAGCGGGTGCCGGTGAACCCCGCGGTCTTGGAGAAGCTGCGGAACTCGACCGCGACGTCGCGGGCGCCGTCGATCTCGTATATGGAATGCGGCACGGCCGGGTCGCGGATGAAGGCCTCGTAGGCGGCGTCGAACAGGATTATGGTTCCGCTTTCCCTTGCCCACTTTACCCAAGCCGCGAGCTGTTCGCGCGTGGCGGTCGCGCCGGTCGGGTTGTTCGGGAAGCAGAGGTAGACGATGTCCGGCCTCTCGCCGGCGGGCGGCGCCGGGACGAAGCCATTTCCGGCGTTGCCTTCGAGGTAGAGCAGCCCGGCGTAGCGGCCGTCTGCGGCGTCGCCGGTGCGCCCGGCCATGACGTTGGTGTCGACGTACACGGGGTACACTGGATCGGGGACGGCTATCCTGGCCTCCGCCGAGAATAGCTCCTGGAAGTTGCCGGTGTCGCACTTCGCGCCGTCCGAAACGAAAATTTCGTCGGCGGCGATGTCGCATCCGCGCGCGCGGAAGTCGTTTTCCGCGATTGCCTCGCGAAGGAACGCATAGCCCTGTTCGGGGCCGTAGCCGCGGAATGTGTCGCGGCAGCCCATCTCCCTGACGGCGTCCGCCATCGCGTCGACGCAGGCCCTGGGCAGGGGTTCGGTGACGTCGCCAATGCCGAGGCGGATGATTTTCCTGGGCGGCTTTTCCGCCTCGTATTCGCGGACGCGCCTGGCGACTTCGCTGAAGAGGTACGAGGACTGGAGCTTGAGGTAGTTTTCGTTGACTAGGGCCATTGGTAAGGAATGCTTGGGGGTTGTGGTGTAAATTTCGCCGCGCATGTCTGCGCGGCGGAGGCGTCAGTCGTTGGCCGCCTGGACGAACGCCAGGGGCCTGGGCATTTCGTATGTGGCGTTCATGCGCGTGATCGCGCCGGTGGCGGGGTCGAAGCGGTACAGCCCGACATTGTCGGAGAGCTTGTGGCCGACGATCAGGCATTCGCCGTTAACGAAGGCGAAGTCGCGCGGGAAGTGGCCGGTGAGCGGCGAAATCACGGGGGACGGGCATAGCGTCCCGTCGCCGTTGATCCTGAAGGCCGCGATGGAGTCGTGGCCGCGGTTCGACGCCAGCAGCCATCTGCCGCAAGGGGAGATGCGGATGGCGGCGGCCTTGGTTTCGCCGGCGAAGTCGCCAGGGAGCATCGAAAGCGGTGCCTGGAGCGGGGCGAGGCGCCCGGCATCGTATGAGAGCGCCTGGACGGCGCTGCCGAGTTCGTAGACGATGTAGGCGCGTTTGCCTGACGCGTCGAAAACAAGGTGGCGCGGGCCGAGGCCGGGTTCGGCGTGGAAGTCGAGGTCGTGCCGTGGCGAGAGCGCCGGGAAGGTGTCAAGGCCGTATGCGTTGACGGTGTCGGTGCCGAGGTCGCATACGAACATGAAGCGGTCGTCAGGCGAGGCGACGGCGCAGTGGCAGTGGGCCGAGGCCTGCCGCTTTTTGTTGGGGCCGCTGCCTTCGTGGTGGACAATCGCCACCTCGCCGAAACCGCCATCGGCGTTGATTGTGACTGCCCCGGCGTGGGCGGCGGAGTATTCCGCGAAAAGGAGCTTTGACCCATCGTGTGTCAGGGAGATGTGGCACGGGACGGAGAAGGGGAACTCCACGAGGCCGACGGGCCTGGCGTCGAATTCGCCGTTGACGGAGTATGCGGCGACGGCCCCGTGCGATAGCCTGTCGGAATTGGGTTCCGGCGTCTGCGCAACGTAGAGCCTGTCGCCGGCCCTGTTTCTGGCGAAGTATATTGGACTGCCGACGCCGCGGATTGGCGCCATGGCGGTTATTGCGCCTTCGCGGGCGTCAACCTTCACCCTTGCGATTTCATGGCGCGGCGCCGAAGTGTAGGAGCCGATTGCGAAAATCGCCGTGTAGGATCCGAATGCCATGATATTTTTCATGCATCCATTTTACCACATTGTCATCCCATGTAATGATCAACGCGGAGGCGCAGAGACGCCGAGGTTTCTGTCACTGTTTGCGGAAAGTCATGTGCAATCATCCCAGTCGGGATATGGGCAAGTGGCGTCAGCGTTTTTATTCTCTGCGACTCTGCGCCTCCGCGTTAAAATACTTGTGGGACGCAAGTGATTTTACCATTACCGCAGCGCTTGCGGAAGTGCCCGAATGCGCAAGGTGGTTTTTCCGCGGAAAAATTTGCTAGAATAAATACAGTCGTTTAGGGCGAGTGGTGAAATTGGCATACACGCAAGACTTAGGATCTTGTGCCTTGCGGCTTGCGGGTTCAAGTCCCGCCTCGCCCACCATTTTTGCGTTGGGAAATTCCGGAATTTGACACAATGGCCGCGCCGTGGTAATATATTACCGTTCATTTAACCGGCATGGAAAACATAGCGCACAGTTTTGAGTACACCATCGCTATGGCGCCCGCGCGGAGCGGACGCCAGGTTTCCATTATAGCCATTGCCGACATTATTATCGCCACGCGCGCCGCGGCATGATCCCCTTTTCACCCACCAGTAAAACTGGAGTCAAAGGAGAAACCCGCGGCGACAGCCGCGGGTTTCTTTTTTGCCCCAAACAACCAAGGACAAAACATGGACAACATGCTCAAAGAAGTCGCAGACCGCATACGTGAGACCCGTCTCGTCTGCGAGATATCCGAGGAGGAGATGGCCGCCTGCACGGGCGTCACCCTCGACGCCTACCGCGAACTTGAGGCCGGGAACGCCGACTTCTCGTTCACGTTCATCTACAAATGCGCGGCTCGCCTGGGCATTGACACCACGGACCTCCTGAAGGGGTCCAGCCCGACGCTGAAGGACTATAGCATAGCGCGCGCCGGCGGCGGGCTCCCAATCGCCAGGCGGAAGGGGTTCCGGTACAACAACCTCGCCCCGCTCTTCAAGGATAAGATCGCGGAGCCGTTCTTCGTCAGGGCCCGCTGCACGGAGGAGGAAATGGCCGCGCCAATCCGGCTCAGCCACCACGAGGGCCAGGAGTACGACTACATCATCTCCGGCAAGCTCAAGGTCTCGGTTGACGGCCACGAGGAGATTCTTGGCCCCGGCGACTCAATCTACTACAACAGCTCAAAGCCGCACGGCATGATCGCGTGGGGGGAGGACTGCAACTTCCTCGCGGTCGTCATATCCGCCGGCGGGGCCGCATACGACTATCCGGACGTCCAGCTTGAGGCCACTGGCGCCAAGGCCGTCGCCGACGCGCTTTCCCCGTTGCCGCCCGACCCCGTCGCGGCGCGCTTCATCGAATGCGTCGAGGAAAATGGCCGCCTCAGGGAAATAAAGTTCCACAACGCCGACAAGTACAATTTCGCCTACGACACGGTTGACGCCATCGCCGCCAAGACGCCGGACAAGGTCGCGCTGCTGCACCTCGACCACCTCAAGAACGAGCGCCGCTTCACATTCCGCGACATATCGCTCCTCTCCAACCGGGCGGCGAACTACTTCGAGTCCCTGGGCATCCGCGAAGGGGATACCGTGATGCTGGTCCTCAAGCGCCACTGGCAGTTCTGGATCGCCTCCGTCGCCCTGCACAAGCTCGGGGCCGTCGCCATCCCCGCCACGCACATGCTGGTGGAGCATGACTTCGACTACCGCTACAAGGCCGCCGGCGTCCGCGCGATCGTATGCACGGCCGACGGCGAGACGGCCATGCACGCGGAGAAGGCCGCCGGGAACGTCCCGCAGGAGATAGTGAAGATAGTCGCCAACGGCCATCGCGAGGGCTGGCATTCCTTTGACGACGAGTTCATGGCCTTCCCGGAGACCTTCGAGCGGCGCCTCTCGGCCGCGGGCGACGCCACGATGTACATGCTGTTCACAAGCGGCACGACCGGCTACCCGAAGATCGCCGCCCACAGCTTCAAGTACGCGCTCGGCCACTACATCACGGCCCGCTACTGGCACAACGTCGAGCACGACGGCCTGCACTTCACCATCTCCGACACGGGCTGGGGCAAGGCCCTCTGGGGCAAGCTGTACGGGCAGTGGCTCTGCGAGGGGTGCGTGTTCGCCTATGACTTCGACAAGTTCGACGCCACCGACCTCCTGCCGCTTTTCGCGAAGTACCACATCACCACATTCTGCGCGCCGCCGACGATGTTCCGCTTCTTCATCAAGGCGGGCATAGAGAACTACGACCTCTCGTCGCTCCGCCACGTTACCATCGCCGGCGAGGCGCTCAACCCCGAGGTGTTCAACAAGTTCAAGGAATACACCGGCCTGTCGCTGATGGAGGGCTTCGGCCAGACGGAGACGACGCTCGTAATCGGCAACTTCGTCGGCGACACGCCGAAGCCGGGGTCGATGGGCAAGCCGTCGCCGCTCTTCAAGGTCTCCATCATGTCGCCCGAGGGCAAGCCATGCGACGTGGGCGAGACGGGCGAGATAGTCATCGCGACCGGGGACGGCGCGCCGTGCGGCCTCTTCAAGGGCTACTACCGCAACGAGGAGGCGACCCGCGAGGCATGGCACGACGGCTACTACCACACGGGCGACACAGCCTGGCGCGACGAGGATGGCTACTACTGGTATGTCGGGCGCATCGACGATGTGATCAAGTCGTCCGGCTACCGCATCGGGCCGTTTGAAATCGAGTCCGTGATAATGGAGCTGCCGTATGTGCTTGAGTGCGCGATCACGGCCGTGCCAGACCCGATACGCGGCCAGGTCGTGAAGGCCTCCATTGTCCTTGTGAAGGGCAGGGAGGGGACGCCGGAACTCGCGAAGGAGATACAGAACTACGTGAAGACGCACACAGCGCCTTACAAGTATCCGCGCATTGTCGAGTTCATGGCGGAGCTGCCGAAGACAATCAGCGGCAAGATACGCCGGGTCGCCCTCCGCGAAAAGGGCAGGTAGCGGATTTCCGCAATCCGGCATTCGAAGCGCGGCTGGCGCCAGGCAGGCGTCAGCCGCGCTTGCGTTGCGATGGCGCCTGGCGCCTTATTTCGTGCGTCCCGGCCTCGGCCTCGAAGGGCTTTTCCCCGGGGAGGGCGACGGTGGCCGAAGAGTTGGCGGGGATGGTGAACCGCCATGTCCAGCCATCGTCGCCGAAGCGCCACTCGCTTTTTATTTCGCCGTATGGCGAGCGGTATGAGGCGGAGGCGGCGCCAAGTCGCCTGTCCGCGAGCGGGGAAAGGACGAAGTGCCTGAACCCTGGGGCGGCGGGGTCTTCGCGTATCCCGGCGATCCGCCCCATCATCCAGCCGAAGACCGCGCCGTAGGCGTAGTGGTTGAACGAGTTCATTATCACGTCGCCGAGCCCGCCGGCCTTCGTGTATGAGTTCCAGCGCTCCCAAATAGTCGTGGCGCCCTGGTCCACGGAGTAGAGCCAGCTCGGGTAGCCATGCTGGAGAAGAAGCGAGTAGGCGGTTTCGGGGGCGCCGGCTTCGTCGCATAGGGTGTCGAGGAGAATCCAGGTGCCAAGGAAGCCGGTCCTGATGCACTCGCCGGCGTCGCGGATGCTTGCGAGCAGGGCGTCGCGTGTCGCCCTGGCCGGCTCCGGGTCGAGTATGCCTAGCCTCAGGGCGAAGAGGGCGGGTGTCTGCATGTCCCGGAACACGGGCAGGAGCATCCCGTCCTCCGGCGCGGTGAAGCTGGCGCGCAGGAAGTCCCTGGCCCGCCCCGCCATTTCGCGGTAGGAGGCCGCTTCGGCGGCGCGGCCTGTCGCTTCGGCCATGTCCGCCATCGCGCGTGCGTCCATCAGCCAGTAGCAGCAGCCAAGATAGCGCCATAGCTTGAGCGCGTCCAGTTTGACCGGAGGGGTGTTGTTCTTCCCTGTGACGTAGGCGCGGCCGCTCTTTGTCTCAAGCTTCTCGAAGCTCAGCCAGTCGGCCCACTGGTGGCCGACGGCCTCCGGCGAACCGTATTTCATGCCGTCCACGAGCGCCGTGAAGCGGACCATGGCGTCCCAGTTCTCCTCGACGGCGCGCAGATCCCCGAAGTGGCGCCAGAGGGTCCAGGGGACGAGGACCCCGGCGTCGCCCCAGCCGAGCTGGTGGTATGCCTGGCCGTGGCTTGCGAGAGGGGCGGCGCCCGGGAATGCGCCATCGGCGCGCTGCGCGTCGCGCATGTCGCCGAGCCATTTGCGGAGGAACCCTCGGACATCGGCGTTGTAGCAGGCCGCCTTGGTGAATACGAGCGTGTCGGCGGTCCATCCGCAGCGCTCGTCGCGCTGGGGGCAGTCTGTCGGCACGGAGAGGTAGTTCGAGCGCTGCCCCCAGAGGACGTTTTCGGCAAGCCTGTTCAGCGCGGCGTCGGACGTGTTGAACCGGGCCGTCTCCGCGCATGCGGGAATGGAGCAGACGGGAATCCAGCGGACGGACTTCATGGTGACGTCGCCGTCGGCGCAAATGGCCAGGTACCTTCCGCCGAAGAATGAGAAGGAGGGGCGGTAGCGTTCGATGGCGTCTCCGGCGAATGTGTAGCGGGCCGTCGCCCGCGCGATGCGGTAGTTGGAGGTGTAGGTCGAGCCCTCGGGGCCGTCGCAGTTTCGCGACTTCGCGCCGTTGCCGTCGTTCAGCATTTCGGCCGGGTGGGCGGATAGAGTCGTCCCGCGACTGGCCGAGAATTCGAACTCGGGCACCGCGGCGCAGTTCTGGCCGAAGTCAACGACCAGCGTCTCGCCCTTCCCGAGCGGCATGTCTCCGCCGCGCCATTCGCGCAACTTGACGACCGTCCCGTAGTTGTCGGCGTCATTGCCGGTCACGCCCTTCCAGACGTATGCAGCCGCGGGCGGCAGGGCGAGGTCCTCCCGCAGGCAGGCCGTTGGCCCCTGCATGGGGAGTATGGCGCCGGTGAATTCCCCGTTTGGAACCGCGGCCGCGAAACCGGCGGCGGCCTCGGCGGCCTCCGGCCTGCGGGCGTCGTAGTCCTCGCCTGAGAATATCGCGCCGCGCGTCACCCTTCCGGCGCCGGCGGCGGCGCGCCAGCGGGCGTCGGTCCCGATGCTCTCCACCGAGCCGTCCGCATGGCGGAGGAGGATTACGGCGCGGAATCCGGCGCGGAGCCCGGCCTTGTCCCCCATGATTTCATCGCGCCACCAGCCGGACGACACTTCCGCCACGATGGCGTTGCGTCCGCCGGCGGCGCGGTTCAGCATCCCCGTTATTTCACGGCAGAAGGAATGCTTGGTCTTGCTGGAGCTGGTGAAACCAGGTTTCAGGAAGGCGTCCGCCGCCACCTCGGCGCCGTTGGCGAAGACCCTGAAAGCGCCCAGCGCGGTGGCGCAGAGCCAGGCTTCGTCGATGTCGTCCGCCGACTGGAACTCGCGGGCGAAGCAGACTGTCTTTTCGGAGGCGTCCTCGTCATCGGCCGCGCCAATCCACTCGGAGCCGCGCCAGTCGCCGGCCGCGAAGAATCCGGTTGAGAATTCCGCATCGGCGGATTCCGCCCATTCCCCGCGCTCGTCGCGGACGCAGACGTTCCAGACGTACCGGCGGGCCGGGGACAGCGCCTGGCCGGAGTACGGGATGTCCACCGAATCGCGGCCTTGCGCTTCGCCGGAGTCCCAGAGCGTCTCCCCGTGCGGGGTGCGGACGCGAATCCGGAATGCCTTCTGCGCCGCGCCCTGCCGCGCGGACTCCATGCGCCATGAGAAGCCCGGCTTAGGCCCGATGTCGTGGGGCGACTGCAAGTCGTCAACCAGCAGTCCCGTTATTGTCGTTTTGCCAATTGTTTTGTCCATTTCAAGTTCCCGTTTGCCGGTGTTCCCGCCTTTATGCGATCATTCGATTGGAAGCGCGATTTCCTGTACGACGGACATTTCCTCGTCGCGCGCGTCGATGAGGGAAATTGTGAACGAATCGGCCCCGGACGGCACCGTCACGACGATGTGGCAGCCATCCATGCACGGGCTTGGGACGAACTTCCGCCAAGCCTTCTCGCCTTCGCGCAGCATCGGGAATGCGGTGGGTATTATGAGCGGCTGGGCCGAATCCGGCGCGCCGGGGAGCAGCATGGCTTCAACGGAGTCGTCGGTGCAGTGCAGCTGGTCCCATCCGCAGAGGACGTAGGCCTGGGGCCTGAGGGCGGCAGCGAGCCTGGCGCCGATTGAATGGTGGGCGTGGTGGTTGGCCTTGGCGACGTTGCACTTCGGGACGGCCTCAGCGAGAATGTCCTCGATGAACACCTCGCCGGCGCCTGGCAGGGTGACCGTGTCCGAGAAGTCCCCGCACGTGACAAAGCGGAATTTCCCGTAGGTGAAGACCATCCCAAGGCTCATGGCGTTTTCGTTCAGCATCGTTGGCGCGCTTTCCGCGATGAGCCCGGCGTAGATGTCGCGTATGGTCCCGTCGGGCATCGCAATGCGCCCGTTGGCGCAGATGTTGCGGACGAAGAAGTCCCTGGCCTTGCCGTGGAGCGGGGCGAACTGGTCCGTCGCGCCTAGCCGGAATGGCTCGGGTCTCGTCCCGTCACGCCTGGCGAGGGCCTCCCAGACGCCGCGCACGTGCTCTGCCACGGCCTTGACCTCCTCGTCGGCCAAGGGCAGGGGGTCGGCGTAGGAAGGCATGCCGCGGTCCGTGGCATGGCCGAAGTGGAGCTGCTCCGCCGCGATGCCGATGCCGCTTCTCGCGCACCCGCCGAGCGGGGCCGGCCTTTCGCCGTAGTTCGGCGGAATCTGCCAGATGGGAGTCCCGGCATGGTCGGCGTGGAAGTGCGAAACCATTGCGTAGTCGACTTCGGAACCGCGCGGGTTCGCGCGCAGGACATAGCGCGCGACCCACTCGCCGGCCATTCGCCCGGAAGACGGGAGGATGGGCACGCTTTTGCCAAAGCGCATCATGGCCGGATGGTCGCCGGCGTCGATCAGCATCGTCGTCGAATCGGGGAAGACAATGAAAACGGACTCGCCAACGCCCGTGTGGATGAAGTGGATTTGGAAGTCGCCGTCGCGCCACCGGCGCAGTTTTAAATTGTAGCCATTCATGGCAAACTATTCTACCAGATTTGACGCCGCCGCGCATGCGGGCCCGGGATTCGGCCATGGATGCAGGCGATGCCGACAATATGCTAAAATCTAAGGCGGATTTTTCACAAACATTTTACGCGGCA
>JAFWPM010000163.1 GCA_017509565.1 Kiritimatiellia bacterium
ACAAGCCGTTCGTGATGGTCGTGCGGTAGAGTTCCGGACCCTCTGCGACGGCGTGGCTTTGCCCGCCGCCGCATTCGCCATGTCCTCGAACGGCGGTGTGCGTTTCCGTCCCTTGAAGGTTGTCATGATTCGTTTCCGTGCTTTTGCTTTTTCCGCACTGTCGCTTGCGTTGGCGGTCGGCGCGGAGCCGCCGCTCGCGACTGCGGCGACTCCGTCGCATGCCGTGGTCTTCGACGCGGCGACGGCGCGCGGCGTTCCTCCGACCGTGAGCGTCTGGTCCAATGGCGAAGCGTCGCTGGACCTCGGCGAAGACGCAGGCGCGGCCACCGGCCGCGTCCTGCGCGTCCGTTCCGGCGGCAAGGCAACCGCGATTACGATTTCAGGCGAATTCCCCATCGAGGAGTCGGCGCTGGAGTTCACCTACTTTCTGCCGTCCAATGCGCCGGTGTGGTCGCTGAGCGCCGGGATGCGCGTCAAGGAGGACGGCGGGGCGCTCGCGCAGGTGCGCCTGCCGCCGGTTTTCGGCGAGTGGCACGCCGAGCGCATCCCACTCTCGCGCATGATGCGCGGCGACACGTGGCGCGCCGGAACGGCGCGCACCGCCGCCTCGCTTGAAATCGGCGTCATTTCCGAGAACGGCCCGGGGCAATCCTTCGAGATGGACTTCTCCGGCATCCGGGTCGCAACACGCGAAGGGCCGCGCTCCCCGATGGCGGCGCCCGCGCTTCTCTCCGGCGCCGGGACGTTCTCCCGGACATTCCGCATCGGCGGCGCGCCGGAAAGGGCATGGCTCATGGCCTTTGCGCGTCCCGGCTTCCGGGCGAGCGTGAACGGCCGCGACGTCGGCGTTGGCGCCTGGTGCAACGCGGGGGACTGGCCCTGCCGCGAGGGGGATTCCCCCGTCGCGGCGGAGTTTTCGCTCGACGGCATTCTGCGCGAAGGCGAAAACACCGTCGAGATCGAGGTCGCCGACAGCCCGGACGCCGAGTGCGCGGCGGCGCTCGGCTGGATCGAGGACGGGGCGCACCGCGTCGTCGCCACTGGCGGCGACTGGCTTCTCGGCGGCGCCCCCGCCCCGGCGCATCCCCTCGCGGAAACCGCCAAGCCCGGATTTTTCGACATCTACCCGGTGCGTCCGCCCCGGGCGTGGCTCCCGCCGGCGCGGCGGCCCGACTACGCGGCGGTGCCGGAATTCCGGCCCGCGTCGCCGCTTCTCCGGGCTGGGCCGGAGGAAGGCCGGTGGGGGACGGAGCGCGCCCCTTCGGGCCGCTGGTTCCTGACGACGCCATCCGGGCATCCCTTCTTTTTCCGCGGCATCCAGACCGTGAACTGCTTTCGCCAGAACTTCGGCTATTCCGACTGGGCGCGCCGCGCCTACGCGACGGAGCGCGACTGGGCAGCCGATGCCGTGGAGCTCGCGTGGCGCCTCGGCTACAACGGCGTCGGCGTGGCGGCGTCGGCGCGCAGCGCATTCGACGAAGCCGCACGTCGCGGGATGCTCAACCTCGAATACGTCGGGTGCGCCGACGCCGGACCGTTCCTCCTCAACGCGCGCGGCGAGCGCCTCGTCGGCGTGTGCGACCCCTTCGACCCCGCATTCCGCGAACGGCTGCGGGCCAAACTCGCCGCCGTCGCGCCGGACCTGAACGCCCGCCCCGCCGTCTTCGGCATCTGCGTCGGCAACGAGGCCCACATCGAAGGCAACTTCGCGGAACGCAGCTCCTCGGGCTACGTCTATTCCAAGGCGTGCGGCGCGGAGTTCGTCCGCTGGCTCTCGGAGCGGTATGACGGCGACGTGACGCTGCTCGACCGCGCGTGGTTCGGCGGACGGACGAACGAATGGTTTGCGTCCTTCGACGAGATCCTCGCGCGCAAGCCCGACCCGCTTGGCGGGTTGCAGCCGGCGCTCGACGACCCCGAATACGTCGCCGCGATGGCGCACCTCGGCCGGACGGCTTCCGCGGCGGCCGATGGCGCGAAGGGCGCCATGCGGGATGACTTCGACGACTTCGCGGTCCACACCGTCAAGGCATACGCCGACGCCGTGCTTTCGCTCATGCGGGAGTTCTTTCCCGGCAAGCTGATCGGTTCCAACCGCTTTCTGGGCGGCGCGACCGAGGAGATGTACCGGTGCTGGCGCGGCTACGACTTCATCGCCGTCAACTCCTACCCGATGATGGTGCGCGGCGACGCGGTGTTTACCGACAGGCAGATGGAGGCCCTGCGGCTGGCGCACCGCGCCACCGGGCGCCCGGTGCTGCTCACCGAGTGGGGCGTCCAGGCGCTCGACGTCCGCATGCAGTCGCCATCCGCGCAGCTGCGCACGCAAGCCGAGCGCGGTCGCGGCTACGGCAAGGCGCTGCGGCAGATTGTGGAAAACCTGCCCTTCGTCGCAGGAGTCGTCGATTTCGGCTTCCAGAACCTCGCCGATTCCGAGGGGCAGGGCTGGGGCCTTGTGGACAACGAAGGCCTCCCCTACCGCGACTATGTCGAAGGAGTGGCCGACGCCGCCCGCTGGCTGGACAAGTGCTTCCAACAACCAGTGGACACGCAACCATGAATGACGCAACAATGGCAACTTTGAATCCAACGCCGCAGAACAGGATCCGGGAGACCGAAGCCATCCAATCGCAGATTGACGCCATCGCGGCGAAGGGTGGCGGGCGGGTGATCATCCCGAAAGGCATCCACCCCTGCCGGACGCTCTACCTCAAAAGCGGCGTGGAGCTCCATCTGGAGGAGGGGGCCGTCATTCTGGGCGGCCCAAAGCCAGAAGACTACGACGACGCGATTCCCGTTGAGATGGTCTACCGCTACGGCGACGCGAACACGGCGCCGACCGTCACGCGCAAGGCGCTCGTCTTCGCGGAAAACGCGGAGAACGTCGCCATCACCGGCAAAGGGGCAATCCAAATCGACGGCCCGGCCTTCTTCGACCACGGCACGAGCTTTGGCGGCGGGCCGGCCTGGGACAAGCCGCCGTGGCCCAGGCCGCGCATGGTCGTGATGCTCCGATGCCGCCATGTCCGCTTCGAGGACGCAACGTTCAAGGACTGTCCGCTCTGGACGATGTGGCTGCGCTTCTGCGAGGACGTCGCCGTGTCGCGCATCCGCATCGAGGCCGAGCAGAGGATGATCAACTCGGACGGCATCGACTTCGACGGCTGCCGCCATGTGCGCGTGGCCGATTCGTCCTTCAAGACGGGCGACGACTGCGTGGTGCTGCGCGCGATCCGCCTCGGGCACCCCGGCGAGGGAACGGTCGTCACGGAGGATGTCGTCGTGGAGAACTGCTCGCTCGACACGCCGTGCCAGGGCGTCCGCATCGGGTGTCCCTCCGACGACACCGTCCGCGACGCCGTGTTCCGCGACATCTCGTTCCGCGGGCGTAACGCCATCGGTTCGCAACAGCCGCGCCACTACTTGAACGCGGGGGACAACGGCTACCTCCGAACGGCGGACATCCTCTTTGAAAACTGGACGATCCGCGGGGAATGCCCGCTGGAGCTCTTTGTCGGCGAAGGCATCGCGCTCCGGGACTTCGGTCACATGACCTTCCGGAACTTCACGGTCGAGACCGAAAGACCCTTCGTCGTCAAGGGCAACGAGGCCACGCCGGTCAGGGAAATGCGGTTCGAGAACATCTGCGGATCGGTCAAGGGCGGCAAGGCGTTTGACGTGGAACACGCGCCGGACATTGTCTTCGGGAGCATGGATGTGACCGCGAGGTCGTAAGAAACGGGTGGACCATACATGATTACGGCAATACTATTCCTTGTCGTCGCCGGATTCAGCTGGGTTTCCGTCGGGGCCGCCGTCGGCCATGTTGAGCGGCAGGGCTACAGTCTTATGCGCTACCAGTTCCTGGTCTGCGCCGTATGCGTGACGCTTGGGCTCGTCGGCTGGGTGACCGCGCCGACCGCTTTCTTCCCGCACGACGGATGCCCGGCCATGACCTGGATTCTCGTTGTCGCGGGAATGCTTTTGTGCGGCGCATTCAACTACCTGATGGCCCTTTTGATGGGATGCGCGATGAAGCGGGGGCCGAACGCCATCGTCTGGGCGATTATCCAGTCGGGCCTGATCTACCCATTCCTTATGGGGTGGCTGATATTCAGCGTCCCGATGGGACCTCGGCGATTCTTCGGAATCACGCTCATCATTGCCAGCGTCTTCTTCTATGCGCTTCGGAGTGGGGCGGCGGAAGGGAATGCCTCGTCCGGGTCGCGCGCCCCGCTCCGCGAATGGCTTCCGGCGTCCCTGCTCGGCATGCTCTGCTGTGGCGTCAACCAGTGCGCCGCCAACCTGCCATCGTATCTTGAAAAGGGTCGCGATTTTTCGGGCACGTTCCGCACCTTCGCCATGTATTTCGGGTTGCTGATGGCGGCGTTTGTCCACGTTGGAATCCTGCGCCTGCGCGGCCATCGCGCAGAACCGATACGGCCTGGGGAGTTGCGCTCGCTCGCCGTTTGGGCCGGCTCCGTCGGGCTTGTATCCTTTTTCGCCGGAAAATATCTTACGTTTCCGGGTCTGGACAGACTGGAACGCCTCGGTGCCGGATCGATGGGGTATCCGGTGATGGTCGCCGCGTGCATCGTCGGCTTCTTCCTCTACGGGTTTTTCGTTCTGCGCGAGCGCATCAGCGCGCGCCAGGCCATCGGCGCCGTCCTTGGCATCGCGGGCATCCTGTTCGGATGCCTTGATTCCGCGGGCGGTGAGGTTGCGCTTCCGGGTGGCGTCACAACCTCCGCCCCCGGTTGGACGTTCACCGAGGATGAGGCGCCGAGTTTTGTCGCCGCCGCGCCGAAACAGCAAGCGGGCAAGAGCAAGCTGCCGCAGTCGTGGCGCCTCTTTGACTGGCGCGGGAACGAGGTTCGACATGGCGAATGGCCCGCCGACGGGCGGCTGGAGCTTGCCCCGCTTCCGCCGGGGTACTACCGTGTGGAGCCGGCCGGCTTCGACTTCTGCGTCGTGCGCCGCGACCCCTACCGGCACGCACGCGACTCCCGTGGCGGCGGCGTCCAGATCGACCTCCTAATCCAAACGGAGCGCTCCGCCTACCTCGTGGAGATTAAGCGGCAAAACCGGATCGGGCGCGAAATCGAAGACGAGGTGGAGACGAAGATGCGGCGACTGCCCGTGCGCCGGGGCGTTTCCATCCATCCCGTCCTTGTCCATCTGGGCGAAGTGTCCGGCGAAGTTGACGGGGACGGCTTCTTCGACGCCATCATTCCCGCCGAATCCCTGCTGCAATCATGCTGACCATGCAAAGCGCCATGAAAGTGAAAAAAGGCGACTCCAGCGATGCCGTCATCGACATCGGCCCGTGCGACGGCAACGCGACGCCCGCCGTCGTCGCGGCGGCGTCGCGGCTCCGCGACGGCGGCACTCTCCGCTTCGCCCCCGGCGAATACCACTTCTTCGAGGAGGGGGCGAAGGACCTCTTCCTCGCCTCGCCCGGAAGCTCGACCGGGCCGAAGAAGGTCGCCATCCACATCGAGGGACGGAAGGACGTGACGATTGACGGCGGCGGCGCCTGCTTCGTCTTCCACGGCCAGACGTTCCCCATCGTCGCGCAGCGCTGCGACGGCCTCGCCATCCGCAACTTCACCTCGCGCGTCTTCCAGCCCGCGATCGCCGAGTTCACGATTCTCGAGAAGGGCGACGACGGCTTCCTCTGCCAGTTCGCCCCGGACTCCCCGCCCTACGAAACGACGGACGACGGCACGATCCTCTTCGACACCGACGAGGGGCGCATCGACTCCCATGCGCAGGTGCTCTCAGTCCACGCGCTTCGCTTCTGCCACATCCAGTATCTTGCGACGCCCAGCTGCCTTCACGACAAGGACACGCTCGCCTCGACGTTCTATTCCGTCGCCGCCGAGGACCGGGGCGGCGGCAAGGTCTTCTTCCGCTACTGCGGCGACCCCCACCCCAAGAACGCCGGCAAGTGCAGCTACCCCGCGGGCGAGCCGCTCTGCATCCTCCTCGGATGCGCCCGCACCCGCTCGCTGATGTCGATTTCCGACTGCCGCGACGTTGAGGTCGCCGATGTCGATGTGCGCAGCGGCACCGGCATGGGCATCGTCGCGGACCAGTGCGAGAACGTCCGCATCCTCCGCTACAAGGTCCGGCCCGACGAGGGAAGCCTCGTCTCGCTGACGGCCGACACGATGTTCCTCGTCGATACGAAGGGGCGCATCGAGATCGCGGGATGCGAGAGCAGCTGGAGCCTCGACGACGCCATCAACATCCACGGCAACTACACGGCCCTGGATTCGGTTGACGGGCGCCACGCCACGCTGAAGATCCAGCATCACGCCTACGCCGGCTACTTCCCCTACCGCGTCGGCGAGAAGGTGGAGTTCTCGCGCGGTCATGGTACCGGAAAGGCAATTCTCGGCCGCGCCGCCGTGGCGGAGTTCCCCGCGCCGGGCCGCGACACGACAAGCGCGCAAATCGTCTTCGACCGCGAAATCCCGCCCGAATGGGCCGGATGCGACGTGGCGAACGTCTCCCACGTGCCAACGATCTGGATCCACGGCAACCACTTCCACGACTTCCTGCACATCCGCCTCTCCGCCTTCGCGGACATCCTCTTCGAAAA
This sequence comes from Kiritimatiellia bacterium, assembly GCA_017509565.1. Lineage (GTDB taxonomy): Bacteria > Verrucomicrobiota > Kiritimatiellia > RFP12 > JAAYLN01 > RGIG5952. The sequence goes on from JAFWPM010000163.1 coordinate 6,608, forward strand.
CAACCGGCTCTCCAACGGCCAGAGCGTGATGATGGTGGACGACCTCACGGGCTACTGGGGCGAATGCGGGCCCGTCCACAACCTCACCGCGCGCGGCAACGACTGCGCCGACATGCGGCACACCTTCTTCGACTTCCACGTGCCCTTCACCGGGCGGGCGGTCGTCGAGGGCAACAGGCTTTCCGGCCCCGGCTCGGACAACCCCTTCACCCTCGGCCCCGGCGTCGAGGTCGCGCGGGGGGCGGAGGACGCGCCCACGGCTTCTGGCAGGGCCGCGTCCCGCGCACCCGCTCCGCCATCGCTTCCTCAGCCGTGCAAGGAAAGATAAAATGGACGTTCTCTGCATCTACTATCCGGAGTGGCACGTCTATCCCGAAGGCGAGGCGATCTTCGGCAAGGGCCGCACGGAGTGGGACTACGTCGATTCGGCCGTCCCGCGCTTCCCCGGCCACGAGCAGCCCCTGCGCCTCACGGCGGGCCATCCAGACGACTCCAACCCGGCCGACGTGGCGGGTGAGATCGACCTCGCCGCGGACGCCGGAATCGACGTCTTCCTCTACGACTGGTATTGGGCGGATGGCCATCCCATCGCGCACGAGGCGCTGGAGCGCGGCTTCCTGCGCGCGCCGAACCGGGGTCGGATGAAGTTCGCGCTCATGTGGGCGAACCACCACCGCTCCGATGTCTTCCGCACTGCGCCGGGCACCTGCAACGACCGCCTCTGGTGGACCCTCCGCTACGACCGGGAGGAGTTCCTCGACGCGATCGACTACTGCATCGCCCACTCCTTCGCGGCGCCGGAATACTACCGCAGGGACGGGCGGATATTCCTCTCCATCTACTCGGCGGCCGCGCTCGTCGATGGCCTCGGCGGCCCCGAGGCGGCGCGGAAGGTCTTCGCCGAGGCGCAGGCGCGGATGGCGCGGGCGGGGCTTCCCCCGCTGCACCTCTCGGCGATGGTGCGCGACCCGGAGACCGCAGTTCGCATGGCCGATGCGGGCTTCGACTCGACCTCCGCCTACAACGTCACCCCCTACGATTTCGACGATTCTCTGGTCGTGGAGGAGACGGGCGAGCGGCGGCAGCTCTTCACGCACGAGGAGTTCGCCGACCTGCATGCGACCTTCAACGCTAAAATCGCGGCCGGCTCGCCCGTGCCGTTCATCCCCGTCGTCTCGCGCGGCTGGGATCCCTCGCCGCGCTGCCGCCTCGACGAGCCGTTTCCGTGGAGGACGCTCCAGTACCCCTACCTCGGCATTATCCGGGACCTTTCGCCGGAGGTTTTCGGCCGATGCGTCCGCGATGCACTGCGCCTGGCCGCCTCGGACCCGAAGCGCCCTGGCGCGATTCTCGTCAACGCCTGGAACGAATACACTGAAGGCAGCTACCTGATGCCCGACCTCCACAACGGCGACGCCTACCTCCGCGCCCTCCGCCAGGCCTGTGGCGGCTATCAAGGAAACAGAGGAACTCAAGAATGAGAAATCCCAAGGAACGCAAGGGGCTACCCTTCCAGATAATCGTCGCGACCCTCTGCATCGTCCTCTGCGCCGACTCGGCGCTCTCATCTGCGGTCACCACGCCAGCCCCAGGCTGGACCTTCACCGAGGACGAATCGCCGGTGTTCGTCCTTTGTCCTTCGTCCTTCGTCCTTGACTGTGGAGGCGCCGACAGCGCCTTCACCGTCCTCGACTGGCGCGGGAACGAGGTGCGGCGCGGCGAATGGCCCGCCGATGGTCGGCTGGAACTCGCCCCGCTCCCGTCCGGCTTCTACCGCGTCGAAACTGGTAGGGACGCGCCCACGGCGCGTCCGCAAGGCGGTCGTTTCGTGGAAACGCCTCTACCGGAGGCGGTGGCCCCCTTCGACTTCTGCGTGGTGCGCCGCGACCCCTGCCGGAACCCCGACTCCCCCTTCGCCGTCGATTCGGCCCTCTCGCATCGCGCCGAGACCTTCGACTGCCCGTGGTACGACGGCGACACCTTCCGCGTCGTCTGCGAACTCATGCGCAAGTGCGGCGTCGCGCAGACGCGCGAGCGCATGGTGTGGAAGGGCATGAACCCCGAACCCGGCGTCTTCACATACAGGCGCTGGCTCGACAACGCCGCGCACCTCCGCGCAAACGGCCTCATCACGACCGGCATCTTCGCCGGGACGCCCGCCCACGCCGGCGGCGAGGAGATTGGCAGGCGCCACCTGCCGACCGATCTCATGGCGCTCTATACACTCATGACGAACGCCGTACCGGCCTTCGGCGACACCTACAATGCCTGGGGCTTCTGGAACGAGCCGGACCTCTCGATGGTGCCCGAGCCGGTCTGGGAATATGTCGCTGCCTTCAAGGCCTTCGCGCTCGCGGTCCGCGCGGCGGATCCGGCAAAGCCCATCCTCATGGGCGCATTGGCCGACGTGCCGGACAAGGACTTCGGCGGCGGCCTCGCCGCGAACGAGTTCCAGAAATACGCCGACATCTTCAACATCCACACCTACCTGGAGCCGGCGCGCCTGCCCGACTGGAGCCGCCGCCTCCGCGCCTACCTCGCGCAGTGCGGCCGTCCCGACTGGGCCGTGTGGCTGACCGAATTCGGCACCAACCTCGAAGGCGACTCGACAGCGGACGGCGTCCGTCCCGGCCTCAAGGCACATTCGCCTGAGCAGGAGATGGTCTGGGCGGAATGGTATCCGAAGGCCGCGATCATCGCGCAGTCGCTCGGCATCGACCGCTCGTGGCTTTTCCTCTTCGGCTGCTACAACGAGCGCGGCGGCCGCAAGGACTGGGGCACGATGCGCCGCGACGGCAGTGTGAAGCCGATCCACGCCGCGATCTCCGCCCTCACGGGCGAACTCGGGGATGCCCGGCTGCGCGGCGAAGTGAATGTCGGCGAAGGGGTGCGGGCGTTTTTGTATGAAAAACCCGTGTGCGCGGACATCCCTGGGAGCGCGGGCATCCTGCCCGCGGATACGGCGGCCCGCCAGACCCTTGTTTTCTGGAGCGTTTCCGAGATCGACACCGCCACGCAGGGCCCGGTGCATCCGAAAGGCGCGCTGGAGCGGCCGTTCTCCCTCTCGCTGTCCGGGGATGCGGCCTCCGGCCGCGTCCTGCACCTCACCGACATGATGGGCACGCCCCTTCCGCCGCCCGCGCCCGCCGCCGACGGGACACTCGCCCTCGTCGCGGAGCGCTATCCGCGGTACCTCACCGGCGATCTCGGCCTCGCGCCCGACCTTCCCGCGCCGCCGCGCGGGCGCGCCATCCGCTACGAGGCGGCCCCCGGCGAAGACCTCTCGGTCGTCGTGCGCCCGAAACTCGCCGAAGGCGACTTCGAGATTGCCGGCCACAAGAGCCGCGCCGAACTCACAAAGGAAAGCGGTGGGATTTCCGTCGAACTCTGGAACTTCTCCGGCGAGGAGAAGCGTGGGCGGCTCGTCCTTGATGTGGCGACGACGCCTTCGCCGTCGCGCGATGCCGAGGTGCCTTCGCCACGTCAACTCGCGGGCGAGTCGTTCGCTCTTTTGGGTGAAATCGTCCTTCCCCCATGGGGCCACGTCACCATCCCCTGCCGCCACGCGCCGTCCGCCGACGCCCCGCTGTACGCGACGCTTGAATTCCGCTTCGAATCTCCGGCCGGCGTCTCCACCCCGGCGCGCGTCCCGGTCTTCGACCGGCACCGCTTCCTCGCCTCGTGCGAGGTCGTGCCGCTCGCGCTCGAAGATCCAGCGAGCTGGCGCCGCAACGATTCCGGGCAGACCTACCGCTGCGCCTACGACGAGGCGGAGAAAGCCGTGCGCTTCGATGTGGGCTGGACCGGCGAAACCGGGCCGTGGTTCATGCCTTGGCACGACCTGAAACTTCCGGAAGAATCCCTCGAAGGCGCGAAGATGATCGAGTTCGAGGTCAAGAGCGAGCAGGACAAGGTGGAGAACGACTACAACTCGGCGGTCTTCCTGCCGGCGTGGGGGGACGGGCGGACGCAAAACATCCACTATCCCCCGCCCGGGCATGGCTGGGAAGTGCGGCGCGTCGCGCTTCCGCCCGACGCGGGCGGCATCGTATCCTTCCGCCTCGGCGGCGCGCCGCGCGGACGCCGCCTGACCTTCTGGATCCGCAACGTGCGGCTCCTGAAGTGACGCCGCAAAACCGCCAGACGTGCCGTTGGACGCAGGCGGGCGAAGGTGGTAAAATACATTGGTATTGAACCATGAGACCTGCAACTTCCTCCATCGGCGACCCCGTAGTGGCCGCCTTCCAAAGTGACGTGGACGCCACACCCGCCTCCGCATTCCAGCCGTTCCGCTTCGCGGGGGCTACCCTGGACGAGGCCGCGCGCCTCGCCGCCCACGGCGCGGCGCCGGCCCTGCGCCGCTATGACGAAGCGTTCGACAAGGTCGTCGCCGAAGTCCGTGCGGCAAACGTTCCGGAAGGCGCGCCTCCGGCCGTGTGGTTCCTCTACAACATGGGCGTCGTCGTAAAGACCACCCGCGCCGTTTTCGGGATCGACATCGCGCACCGCAAGGGGACTCTCATGGCGCCGCTCCTTGACTTCGCGCTCGTCACGCACAACCATGACGACCACGTCGACGCCGCCTTCCTCGAAGCCATGGACGGCGTGGGCAAGACGGTCGTCTCCAACTTCTTCGACAATTACGGCGCGTTCCGAGGAGGCCGCATGCCGGGCGGATACACGCACGGCGGCAAGACCTTCGAACTCGGCGACGCCACCATTCTCACGGCTTCCTCCGACCACAACGGCTACCTCGTCGATTTCACGCTGACATTCGAAATCCGCGTCGGCGACTGGACGCTCTACCACACTGGCGACTCGGCGAATCTCGGCAAGCTCCGCCCGGCGCGGGATCCCGACCTCTGGTTCGTGCATCCGCGGTGCGGCCTCGATCCGGTCGCGGCGGCGCGGATATTCAATCCGCGCCGGACCATACTCGGCCACACCTGCGAACTGGGACATGCCAAGTGGCGCTGGACGCTCGCCGACGCCGGCCAAGACGCCGAACGTCTCCGGAACGCCGGATTCGATGCGCAGGTTCCGCTCTGGGGCGACAGGATACAGTAGACACCCGGCCGAATAATCCCGCAGATTTTCCCATGACACCGTTCGCCGCATTCCTGATCACGCTGTCCGCCGCGCTGCACGCGACGTGGAACATGCTCGTCAAAAAATCGCGCACCGGGCTCGCGATCTACGCCGTGCTCTGCACCGTTGGCGCCGCATGGACGTTTCCCGTCCGGTTCCTCACTCCGCTCGGGTTCTTCTCGCAGCCCCCGGCGTTTTACGGCTGGCTCGCGCTGATGCTCGTCTCGGAATTTTCCTACGCATACGGCCTTCTCGCCTCCTACCGCCGGCTCGACATGTCCGTGGCCTATCCCGTGATGCGGTCGCTGCCAATCCTGATGCTGGCGGGGCTGACAGCCGCGTTCGGGTTCGGCAAGCCCCTTTCGCCCACCGCCGTGACTGGAATGTGCATCGCCTTCGCCGGATGCCTCGTCCTGCCGTTCTCCACTTTTTCCGAATTCCGTCTGTCGCGGTATTTCGACAAGTCCTTCGTGTTCGTTTTCTTCGTGGCGCTCGGCACGACAGGATACACGCTCTGCGACAGCCAGGCGCAGAAGGTCATGGTGGACGCGGCGCGAGTGGCCGGCGTCGAAGCGCCGAAAGCCGTCCTTTCGGTGACGTACTATTCCTACCGGTCGCTGCTACTCGCCTCGGCCATGTGGGTGGCTGTCCTGTGCGGGCGGAGGTCGCGCGCCGAAGCGGCGGCGCTTTGGGAAAACCGCTCATGGACGCCCCTGGTCGCCGGATGCTGCTCCTCGATGACCTACGTCCTAGTCCTGGTCGCGATGCACTTCGTGACGAACGTGGCCTATGTGCAGGCCTTCCGCCAAGTCGGGTTGCTCTTCGGGCTCGCCGAAGCGGTCTTCGTCCTCAAGGAACGCTGCACGGCGCCGAAACTCCTCGGGACTGCCATGATCCTATCGGGCCTCGCGCTCTCCACGCTGTAAGGCGCATGGGCGCTTGCGGCCGCCGCCGGCGCCAGAGCCCGACGCGCAGTTGCAAACAGTCCGCTTTATATGCTATAATTTATGCAGTCTTCCAACTTAGGGCCAATATGGCCAAAACACGGGAATGCGGCACAATGAAAATCACAATCGAAAAATCCAGTTTTCTTGAAGCACTGCTCAGCGTCTCCAGCGCTGTACCGGCGCGGAGCGCCCTCCAGATTCTGTCGAACGCGATGTTCGTCGCCAAGGACGGTACGCTGACAGTCTCCACGACCAACCTCGACCTCAGCATCCGGCGCTCAATCCCCGCCAAGGTGGACGAGGACGGCGAGACGACGCTTCCGATCAAGCGCCTTCTCGGCATTGTCCGCGAACTTGGCGACGGCGCGATTGAGATTTCAGTGGACTCCAACGACTGCGCCACGCTCAAGAGCGGGCCGTCGTTCTTCAAGATTGTCGGCATCTCCACGGCGGACTTCCCGAAGTTCCCAGAACCGCAGGGCGCGATCAACTTCACCATCGGCGCCGCGGTTTTCCGCGAAATGCTGCGCAAGACGGCCTACGCGGCCTCCGAGGACGAGTCCCGCCACATCATCACCGGCATTCTGCTCGCCTTCCGCGACGCCAAGCTCACGGTCGTGGCGACAGACGGGCGCCGCCTCGCCCTCGTCGAGCAGGAACTTGAATTCCCCGTCGAGATGGAGACGGACATCGTCCTCCCCGCGAAGGCGGTGGCCGAAATCACGCGCCTTCTCAAGGACGACGGCGACGTGACCATCATTGTCGAGTCGAAGATGGCGGTCTTCAAGTACGGAGACTCCACCCTCGCCACGAAGCTCATCGAGGGCGCATTCCCGAACTTCCGCCAGGTGATCCCGCAGAACTTCGTCGAGCGCGTCGAGATAAAGCGCGAGGACATGCTCTCGGCGATGCGCCGCGTCTCGGTGATTTCGGCCGACGACCGCACCGTGCCGGCGAAGCTCACCTTCAAGGGCGACCAGCTGACAATCTCGATGGAGAACCCCGACGTTGGCGAATCGCGCGAGACGGTTGCCGTGAAATACGGCGGGCGTGACCTCCAGCTGGACTTCAACCCGGAATATGTCATGGCGCCGCTCCGCAACATCGACACGGACGCCATCTACATTGAGTTCGCATCCGAGCGCGGCCCCGCCACGATCAAGTGCGATCTCCCATTCCTCTATGTCCTGATGCCTGTCCGCAAATAGCGGCCGGCCGTCGGGTTGGAGGCCAAGGCCATGAGCGCAGGGGATCCGGCCCGGCAGGGCGGCGATGGCAATGAAAGCAAGGGGCGCCTCCGTCGTTTCGCGGCGGTGGCGCTTTGCTTTTTCGCGTTTGCGGTTTCACTCGCGGCGAACCTGCGCGGGACGGACTGGGCGATGCTTGCGCCCGACGAGCACCGCATAGCCGGGTGGGCGAAATCGCTTGATTCGGGCGACAGGATATTTATCGCCAACCGCGTTTACCCGGAGGGGTACTTCGCGCTGCTGAAGGCGATTCGCAGAATCGACCGCGACCTCGGCAGGATTGAGTCGCGGGTGTCGGCATGGAAGCGGCAGCGGGACGAAAGCGTCCAGAGGCCGGAGAATCCGGGCGCGCGCTTCAGCATAAGGCGGCTGCGCCACATAAACGCCTGGCTGGGCGCGTTTGCATCGGCGTTCATCTTCCTCGCGCTCCTTGAAATCACGGGTTCGGCGGCCATTTCGGCGCTTGGCGCGGTGACATTCGCCATGTGCCCGATCCTGGTCGAGCACGCGCACTACGCGGAGACCGACATGATGATGGTCTTCATGGAGACGGCGGCGCTATGGCTCCTTGCGGCATCCGGTGCGCGCTCCGGGCGCAGGTGGGGGGAGTGGCTTTTCCTGGCGGCGTCGTTCGTGATTGGCGGCGGGGTCGCCTCCAAGTTCACCCTCGCCCCGATGCTGCTGGCGATACCTGTCGGCGCGGCGGTTGCGGCGCGCGGGAAGACGGCGCGCAAGGCCCTGCTGTGCATCGCGGGGCTTGCGCTGGCGCTGGCGGGGTTTGCCGCCCTTACCCCCAAGCTCTGGTATGCGCCGTCGCTGTTTTTCGACCAGTGGGCAAAGAACAGGGCCCACTCATACGGCGAGATGGAGGGATTGCTCGGCGAGGCGGCGGCGCTGCCGCACGCCGCATTCGCGCTGAAGCTCCGCGAGGCGGCGGCCATTGCCGCGCACTGCGGGCTTGCCGTCTGGGTC
>JAFWPM010000164.1 GCA_017509565.1 Kiritimatiellia bacterium
GCCAGAACGTGACAACTTTTAACCTGAAAATCGCAGTTTGGGTCCACATTCCAAGCCTGGCTGGCGCCCCGCCCCTGAACACCAGGGTCAAAGAATGGAGGTTTCGACGTCGAAGGTCGGGATAAGGCGTTGTCGGATGTCGGCTGTCGAATGTCGTAGTGTTTCTTTTGCCAGGATTAACTGGATTCATTGACATCCCATATAATAATCACTGGGTCGTGGGTTCGAGTCCCTCAACCCCTCGCAGTTATAGTGTCACACATAGACGTGCCCCTGTGTGGGAAAGCCTGTTGGGGTCAACTGCGATTTTTAGGTTTGTGCTTTGCTGGAAGCCTCAAATGGCACCAGTTCGTACAATTTCGTGTCGGGACTGGAAAACGAGTCGGTGAACACGTCGCAGTTTCCGGCGACAGTCCGCCCGTCCAGTAGGTCAACCACCTTCGCGCAGCGTGCCCTGAGGCGAATGGTCTTGACGCCGCCGCTGCCGCAATGCACGGACAGAAGCCGTCCGTTGGAGCAGACCGGGAGTAGTTCGTCGGTGTAGAGGAAGCAGCCGGCCTCTTCCGCAATGGCGCGCATCGTCCCAGGCGAGAGAACCCGCCAGTCGTAGGCGTAGGCAGCCTTCCACCCGCCCATGTCCGTCGTGGTGACACCGGGGGTTTTGAACGGGACCCCCGCCCACGCCCGGATGCGCGCGGCGTCGAGCGTCGCCCCGTCCGAGACTCCCGGCGCGTATGTCCAGAGTACAGTTCGGCCGTCGCGGCAGGCGGTTTCACGCAGGATGGCGGCCTTTTCGGGCGTGATTGTCCAGGTGGCGGGAAGGCAGACAAGGCGGACACGCGAGAGGTCGAGGTGCGGGAGGTCGCCGAACGAGCAGGTGTCGTAGGTGGCGCCGATGCGGTTCACGACGTTGCGAAGCGCCTCGCCGACCCCGAGTGCGGGGGCGAAGCCGTCCGGGCAGACGCCCGGCGCGGTGCCGTCCATGGTGCCGAAGGCTGGATCTACCATGCCGTAGGCGCTGTCGGGATCGGCGACGACGAGGATGTCGGCGTCGGGGGGCGGCAGCGAATCCCCGAAGCGGGAGTGCAGTTCGGCGAAGCGGGAGATGCGGCGGCGGACGTCTTTGTTCGTGAACAGCCCGCCCCACATGTCGAACCACCACCATGAAAGTCCGTTGACCAGTGCGAATGCGGCTTCCCGTACGTTTCCGGCAAGCGTCTCGGACGGTGAACTCCAATAGTTCCAGCCCTTCCACGGCGGAGTGCGCGTTTCGGGCCAGAAGTCGATTTCATGGAGGATGCGCTTGCCGTGGCGCCGGAGTGTCCAGGAAACGGCCATCGAGCCCGTCCCGCAGCCGCATTCCCTGTCGGTGTAGGTCGCGGGCGATGAGAAGAAGTCGATGTCCGGCGAAGCGGCGACGCGTTCGTAGTCGAGGTGGCCTACGCCGGCGATCCCCTTCCAGCAGATGAAGTAGTAGCCGAAAAAGGCGCCGATCTGCTTGCCCGCGCCGACGAGCGAGCGGATTTCACGGGCATATTCGAGAAGGGCGTCGGCAGTCAGGTAATTGTGGAAGCGCCAGAACTCGATTTTTCCGGCCTCGGTGGCAGGATCGTAGATGACGCCCTCGAATGCTGCGCGCCCCAGCGCGGCCGGAGATGGGGCGGAGTCGCCGAAGTCGATCCCCCGCCCCGCGCACCACCTCCGCCATGCGGCGTCCTTCTGGACGCCCGACGTTGATTGGACAAGGCTCTCGAACCATTCCGTCGTCTGCCCCGCCATTATCGAGTAGGCGCGGATGCGTCCGCCCCAGCGGCTTTCCAGATAGGCGACGAGATCGCGCAGGTAGCGCTTCGTCTCCGCACGCCATTCGGGCATCGCCGCCGCATGGGTTATGGCGTCGAAGCTGTCTATGCGCAGGCGGCGCGACAACCAGCGCGGGGTGTTGAGGTCAAGCAGGCAGATGAACTCGGCGTCCGGGCTCGCCTCCAAGAGGTCGCCGACCATGCTCTCCAGCGGCGCGAAGTCGTATTCGCCCGACCCGAGCCAGACGGGCGGATAGTCCGAATAGGGCTTTCCGAAGGCGTTGTCGGTATTGCACACGCCGAAGGCGCGAAGTCTTACGCCCATTCCGGCAAAGTTGCGCGTCTCGGCCAGTTCCTTCTGGAAAGAGCGATAGGCGATTAGTCTTGATTTGGATGTGTTCATTTGCCTCCAGCAATTGTCCAGTCCTGCCCAGCCCTGGCGAATTCGACCTTGTCGATATAGACGGCGTTGATTGACGACTTCCCGTCGTCGCCAAACGTTCCGGGCGCGATCCACAGGTATTCGCTGCCTTTCGGCACCCATTCGAGGATGTCGTACCAGGCGTATCCGCATGGGGTCTGCGATGTGGTGAGGGAAACCTGTCCGCGCGATTTGTGCTCGTCCATGTCATAGACGCCGGCGCTGAATGCCGCGCCGTCTCGCCAGCTGTCAACTCGGATCCTCGCGCGCACCCTGTATTTTGCGCCCGGTTCGAAGGCTACGCGCAGAAGCGGGAACTGGACGCACCATTCGTAGTGCGTGTTGAAGAGCTTCAGGGCCTTCCCGTCGCCGGCGGCCGGGTCTTCGACGAACTCGCCCCAACGGCCAGGGGCAAGTATACCTATGGCGCTCTCTTCGAGTTCCCCCCTGTCTGCGGGCGTCAGGCCGCGCGGAGCCTCGGCGATGGAGCGCCACCGCAGGACGATGTCGTCGCGCGGCGTCTCGGCCAGCCGGATGTCCCTGGCCTCGTCCATGCGCCCCAGAAGGGAGTGCGCAAGCGCCTGGGCCTCCGATGGCGGCATCGCGCCGCCGCCGCGCGTAAGGTCCAGGAGCTTGAAGCCTCGCTCCATGCGCGCGTAGTCAACGGAAAAGGCGCCCATGCGGACGTTGTATGATGTCGCCGGGTCGCCCGCCGTGGCGGCCTCGGCCTTCCGCCAAAGTTCCGACGCCTCCGCAAGGAAGCCGTCGTCCAGTGCCGGGTTCGCCACGCTGTCGAAAATCAGGAGAGGATGGCCGGTCGAGCGGGAATGGTCGCGCTGGAGCCTGTGCAGCTTCTCGAAGTACTCGCGCACGAATGGCGCGCCCGCGCCGTAGTATCCGGCGAAGAAGTCGTCGAGCAGCGGCCCCATAGGCAGGTCGGGGTCCCACATCCACTTGGCGAGCAGCCACGCCTTCAGCTCGGCGAAGTCGGCGTGGCGGCCCTGGTATGCCCCTTGGGCGAAGAGGGCCATGACATTGTTGCGCCGGAAGAACCGGATGTTGCCCTGGAGCGAATAGACGTTGGCCCACGGCGCCGGATAGTTGGCGAAGTCGGTCGTGTAGTCCCAGACGTAGAGGAAGTCGCAGATACTGCCCCATCCCTCGATGCATTCGCGGAAAGCGGCGTTCGCCGCGAAGGGGCTTTCGTCGATTGGGCGCGAGAAGTCGCAGCCTGTGGAGCAAAGGCACGGCACCACGTTGTGCCGTAGCCTTGTCCTGCGGGGCGGCCTTGTCGTGTAACCGTAGGCCAGCGTCTCAATGATCGCGTCGGGGAACTCGGCCTCCACTGCCTCGGCAACGGCGTTGACGAAGCGGACCAGCGTCCCGGAATGGGAACCCTCCTCGTCGTCCACAGCCTTGCACGACGGGCATTCGCACCAGCCGTTGCAGTCGTTCTGGCTCACGCTGTAGAACATTGCGCCGGGGTCGAGGCGGATTCGCCCAAGCAGGTTTGAGGTCACGATGCGCAGGACGTCCGGATTCGTGAGACAAAGCTGGCCCTTTTCGCGAAGGCGGCGCCCGCCGGAAAGGCTGAAGTATTCGGGGTGCGCGTCAAAGTATTCCCCTGGCGGCAGGAGTATCTCGAAGGTGTGGGCGCTGGGCAGGCCGCCGCCGAAACGCCATGGATCGCCACCATACCTGGCGTCAGTCCTGCCTCCGTACTGGTGGCTGTTCACGCGGAGGCGCGCCGCGAATTCTGGATGCATTCGGACGTCGAACCAGAATGGCTCGCGCATCGCGAAAGCCGGCGAATGCGTCTCGTCCATGTCGGCCGGCACCTCGAATCGGTCGCGTTTCGGAACAACGGTATGCCAGGAGGCATACCAGCGGCAGCCTGCGAACCTCTCCAGCAGTTCATAGACGCCATAGAGGACGCCGCTTTCTCCGCCGCCTGTCACATGGAGTCTTTCGCCTTCCGCATGAAGGCGGAAGGTTTCAACATTTAGTCGTTCGGCCGTTCGGCCTTTGACTTTCAGGCCTTCGGGCTTTTGACCTTCGACCTCCAGCACAATCGCCTTTCGAGGGAGCGCGGACTCCCCTTCCGCCGTGACGACAGGCAGCGCCACGCCTGTCGCCTTTTCCGTAAAGTCACGCAACTCCTCCGCCGCCTGCCTGTGCGTCGGCGAGGCGTCTGCGGGAATGACTATTGAATATTCAGCCGTTAGGCCGCGCTCCGCCAGCACAATGGGTTCCGGGGATGCGGAAACGGCGGTGGCGATGACGGACGCCGCAAGCAGGTATGGTTTCATCGCAGAATGATTACGGTCGAACCGGGGACGACTTCGATTTCGCCCATGCCGCCTATGAAGCGCGGATGGGTCTTTGCGTTCACGATGCCACTGACGTTGCCGCCCCCAAGGCTAAGCCGCGCGACCTTGATGCTTCCCGGATAGTTGAGGACGAGCCGGGAGCCCTCCGCGATTGAAACCATGAGGCCGGCTGGCGTCTCTGGCGCGTCCTCCAGATCATCCATGACACGGCGGATCGAGCAACCGTCGATGAATGTCAGGTGATCCGCGACATCGCGCGCATCTTGAACGCCATAGCCGCCTTCGCGGAGCGAATAGCCGCCCTCGATGCCAAACTTGTAGTCGCCCGCCACCGGAACGTCGAAGATGTATTCGCGCTCGAACCAGTTGAAGCATCGCGGGACCTGCATGACGTCAATCACGTTCGTTTCGGCGGAACCGACGGCGTGGTACCAGAATCGCAGCGGGTTCTGCCCTGCGCCATCGGAATCTATGCGCGTGTTTGCATGGAGCCGGAAGCGGTGGAGGCCCGCTGTCGGGAAATGCACCGTCTGGGTAATGAGGCACTCGTTTTTGAGTCCGCAGCGGTAAAGGCCTTCGAAGACATTGTACCCGTATGCCCACAAAGGCGCGAACGTGTAGGGCATCCAATAGACTTCGGAATACTTGTAATGGGATCTGTCGTATGATGTGTTCCAGCCGGTCATCGACTCGAATCCCCCGTTCTTCAGCAATTCGCCGGCGTCGTAGTCGCCGTCTCCAACGAGCGCGAGGTCGTCGATCGTGCCGCTGGCGCGGGTGTTCGCCTGCGCGAGGACGAGCGAGACTTCTGTCGCTTCGGCGAAGGTGACAGACGATGGCCAGAATGTCTCCGCCGGAAGGGTTGCGGTCGGCGTTATCGAGCCAAGCTGGAGGGTGGCGCCTCCGGTCACGGCAAGGCTCGCGGAGATTGCCGGCCGGCCGCTGCTGCTAACCTCGACCCATGCGCCACTGGCATTCTGGTGTTTCACGTTCATCGGCGCCCATGCCGCGTTGCAGCGGAGGCGCCAGGTGCCGGCTGGGACGGTGAAGGTGGCAGAAGTTGCCTTGCCGTAGCCGTGGACAAAGGCCAGGCAGGCGCTGCCAGTCTTGCCGGGGCCGTATGGGTATGTCGGCTGGTATTTGCCTGCGTTGCCGTCGCCATTGCCGTAAATGTGGCGTTGCGGCGCCGCGACGCCGACGCCGAAGTTGGTCAGGCAGTTCGCGTATGTCGCGTTTGCAATCTCGAACGTCCAGCCCTCCACCTTGTCCAGTGCGTTGAAGAACCCGAGGCGGACGGGAGGGGCGGAGCGCGGCGACTGCGTTTCGAAATCCCCGTTCGGGACTTCAAGCGCGGCCCTCGCCGCCTTTTCCGCGATGTATGTGATTTTGACGCCGTCTATCGCCGTCGATTCGTCGTATGACTTACAAGGCGAGGAAAAACGCAGAACGTAGTCGCCGGCCTCAACCTCCGGGGTGGTGAAGCGGAACTTGGTGAAGCGGGTCCCGTAGGGCAGAATCGTCCCAAATCGCTCAAGAGATTCCGCATCTCTGCCAAGCATGAGGTCGATCTGGCTTACGCCATAGATGTCTTGCCCATAATACTGCTGCCCGTAGCGGTCGCAGGCCCATAGCGACACCTCGTAGCGGCCGGCCCTGGGGAAGGTGACCGTTGTCTGCGCCTTTGCGCCGCCGTGGATCATGATTACGCCGTTGCCGTCCGGGGGCGGCTCCCTGGCCCAGAGTTTCCAATTGTCATGGGGGCTTGTGCCGTAATCGACTGCGCCTATCGCCGTCCATCCGTTGACTGTCGAATCGTTTATTATCTGGCGCGCGTTGGCGTCTGCCGTGATTGGCATTTCGAAGCTGGCGTTCGGCACCGAGGCGGTCACTACGGTGGCGCATGGCTCGAACATGATGGCCTTTGTCCGGGATTCGAGCGTGACCACGCCTTCGGCCACGTCGAGGCTTGCAACGTCCCTGTCGATGCGCGACACCCTGACTTCGCCCGGGCCGGTCTTGCGGAAGACACCTGGCGCGCCATTCGTAGCGTGCGTCAGCCTCATCCCGCTTTCTGCGATGTTGTCTGGGGTTCTGTTGGCGGAAGTGTCCTCAGCGTTTCCGAAGAGGTGGCGCGACGAATTGTAAACGTCGCCCGGCATGGCCGTGACGGCCGGAGGACGGCCACCAGCCGAAATGACGGAGCCGCCGTCGAGGGAGAAGTCGCCGCTGAACGGCGTGTCGCAGGAAGGACCGGCCAACATCGCGCCTCCGCCCGTCTTGCGCACGCTTCCCTCGCCAGTGAAAGTGAACGGCGTCGTCTGTTCGTCGTCCGCCGCAGTGATT
Source organism: Kiritimatiellia bacterium (assembly GCA_017509565.1). Classification (GTDB taxonomy): domain Bacteria; phylum Verrucomicrobiota; class Kiritimatiellia; order RFP12; family JAAYLN01; genus RGIG5952. The sequence goes on from JAFWPM010000164.1 coordinate 6,897, forward strand.
TCGACCGTCGCGTTTGACGCTACCCCGACCGTGACTTCCGGAATCGGCAGGCGCAGGTCATCGGCCACCACGTATGGGAGATTCCATTTCTTCATCAGATATCGCTCTATGTCGAGGCGGTCCTTTTCGGATAGGAGCGTACCAGTGAAGATAATCGCCTCGCAGATGTAGTCGCCGCCTTGGTTGCCCCTGTCCTGATAGGTCTCGAAGTTCGTGCGGAAGAAGTAACTCGCGTTGGATTCGCGCGTGAGGAAGTCGCATTCGAGAAGCGAGACTCCGACCTTTGGGATGGTCGTGAAGGGGTCGAAGAGCGCGCCGTCGAGGTGGAAACGGCCGCCGGCGAAATCAGAGTCGAGGTCGGCACGGCGCACAAAGTAGGATTCGCAGTTGGCGATGTCGCGGATGTAGCTGTCCACTCCTGGAACCATGCCGCCCATGCGAGAAGCCGCGTAGCCGATGGCCGCGCCCCAGCAGTTCGACACGCCGTGCACGAGGAATATGTTGCGGATGTCGGTGACGCTGCCACTCACACCGTTCTTCATGAAGCGCATGTAAACGTTCGACTCGCGCCCGTGGAAATAGACGCCGGGACGCCCGTGAAATGAGGCAAGCCGGGGAGGGATTCCCTTATAAGTCGTGGCTCGGGTTCCCCAGCTCGGCTCGGCATACCAGAGCGTCGGCGATGCGGGCGTGGTTTCGCGGACGTCGCACCACTTGGAGACAAGTCCCTCGTCGTTGGTGACCACGACGGAATCGGTGTTGACCCAGAACGCCGAATTCTGAAGGATTGCGGGCGGCGCCGACACGTCAACCGTCGCGTCGTCGCCGGCGACAAGCGTGAGTTTCCCGCCCAGCGCCGTAACCGACAAGTCGCGCTGCCTGTTGACGTTCGCGAGCGACAGCACCAGCTCGCCGGCGCCAGTCTTGTAGAACTTGGCATTGTCGCCAAGAACCACCGGGTAGCCCTGCGTGGCGATGCCGGAATCCACATGGACGTTTCCGGTTTCGTGCAGTCCGGCCTTTACCTCATCTGCCATTGCCGGGGCAATCGCTGCGAACGTAATCGCTGCCAGCCCGAATGCTTGCGTCTTGTTCATTGCCGTTCTCCTTGCCTGTTGTTGCCTATATAGTCTCGCCTTCAATCCAGACCGGACCTACGACGCTTTCCTGCGGATAGGCGCCAGTTCTAAGATATTGGATGACTGCGGCGGAAAGCACATCCCCGGCGTGCCGGGCGTCGAACTCCATTCGAGTCAGATCGCGGACATAAACGGGGCCCAGGCGCTTGTTGGCGAAAGTAACGACGCGCACGTCGTCAGGCGCCTTCAGTCCCGCATCGGACAGGGCCATCAGCGCACCGCTCGCCACATAGTCGTCATTGAAGAAGCAGACCGTTCCGCGCGGCGGCCGCCCCTTGGCGAGAAAACGCCTGAACACATCTAGTCCGGCCCGCCTGGCGCCAATGAGAACGCCGCCGGATTCATCCGCCCTGACCTTTATTTTCCGGACTTGGACACCTGCATCAAGCAGTGCCGACACGTCCCCCATCGTCGAATTCCAGTAGAAGCCCACGACCTCCTCCACGCCGTGCGCAACGCAGGCGGCGGCGAAATCCGGCATCGCGAGGCCGAGGTCCAGACGTGTTACGCCGACGGCGGAATGCGGGATGTCCTTCAGCAGGGCCCCGTAGGCCACAAACGGGATGCGCCGACGCGCGAACCGCGCGACAGGAGGGGAGACGGACATCGTTATGGCCAGATCGACAGACTGCGCCATGGCTACGTCCAGGCGCGTGAAGTCATGGCGACGGCCGGAGTCCGGCGGGATGCAGACCTGCGTGAGAAGATAGCCCGCCTCCGAAAGCCTGTTGCGCAATGCGCCGGCGATGACAGTCTCCTCGTAGTTCTCGTCGCCGTCGGGGCAGACGAACACCACATGCCCGCGCCATTGCTTCGCCGCGCGGTCGCGGACAACTGAGCGCACTCCGGGGCGCGACGAGATCCAGCCCTCGGCCGTCAGGCGAGCAAGGGCGTTCTGGGTGATTATCCGGCTCACGCCGAGCATTGGCACAAGCTCGTTGGAGGATGGCAGTGCGTCCCCACGGGCGTAGTAGCCGCGCACAATTGCTTCGCGAAGCCCGTCCGTCACCTGGTCGAGAAGCGAGCGGGCATCGTCCCGGTTGACAGTGAATGGGGTTTTCCTGGGTGTTGCCGAAATGCGTTTCATTTTCACTAAAAATATATCAACTATATCAACCTTTGTCAAGTCACACCCATATCCAGGCTTATCCCCTTTTTTGTGGGGCCATTGGGAGCCAATAAGCATCGCGGACAGCCCGCCTTACGCGCTGGGTGGCTGCGCCGGCAAGGCCCCATTGTGCCCGTCAGCTGGCTGCGGCGCGTCATGGCACCTGAAGCGGCCCTATGAGAAGTCGAACTCCAGTTGCGCGGGGAAGGCGTCATGCCGACTCCTTTTCCTTTGGCGGCCGGGGATCAGGCGGACGAAGGTCTCGCGCAGGAGGATCCTCAGATTGGCAAGCATCACCTCCGCCCGCAGGGAGACCGGGTTGTCCTTCACGACCTTTACGAACTTCCTGTATCTTCCGTACCCGGCATGTGGAACTGGACGAAGTGGTAGGCCATGTAGCAGAGCGCAAAGAGGTTTTCAAGCCTCTTGAACGTTCTGACGCGGGCGTCCTCCAGCCCGAAGTCCTGCTTGACGCGCAGAAAGGAAGTTTCGATTTGCCAGCGCTGGAGGTAGAGCTGGGCCCTTTGGACGGCAAGCGCGCGCAACTTTTCCTTCGGGGGCTTCTCTTCGGGAAGCTCGCCTTCGCCAAGCGTCCTGTCCCAAAGACATCGCGGTCCATTTTGGCGATTCGGACGACCGAGCGGTGCCCCTCGCCGACCAGGACGCGCAGCGTCGGCATCCCGTCCCCGCCCCTGTCCAGGATGCCGATGGCCTTCTTCCCGGACAGATCGCCCACCTTGCGCACGGCTTCCGCGACAAGTCCGGGCGCGCCATGCTTGCCCATGGCCAGCTTCATCCCAAACGGACGCGCCACGCCGCCGGCGCCGGGGACTGTCGCCGCGCTTACGAAAAGATGCCCCATGCTCTTCCCGCCGGTGCTCCCGACATGCCCCCATTCCATGCCCTCCATGCCATCCCCGCCGAACGCCTTGCTCAAATCGGAGCAGTCCACCGCAACCGGCGTGCCCGCAGGCAGCGGGGTCCTGGCGCACAGCACGTCCTGGAGCGCGGGCAGAATGTCCAGCGCGCCAAGATGGCGGGAGACCATCTCCCGCTGCTTCTTCGGCGAGACACGCCTGTCTGGACGAAGCCCCTTCGCAAGGGCGCTGACAAGCGTCGTCCCGTGTTCGACTACGCCGCCTAGCAGAAACTTGGTCTGCCGGAGGGCGCAGACCCCCATCTTGCCGGCGAACAGCCCATCGACAAACTCGCCGCACGTCCGTGAGCGCGTGACGGACGGTACCACGCTCTCGGGACCGCTTGCCGCGGGCGGAGTCTTCCCGAAGATGATGACCGATCTCCTCGCCATCGGCGAGCAGACCGGCGACATGCCATCGGCACTTGGCCACATCGGCCGCCGCTACGAGAGCGAGATGGACAAGAACATCAAGGTATTAACGGCGGCGCTCGAACCGATACTGATCGTCTTTGTCGCTGCCATCGTCGGCTTTATCGCGATCTCGATTCTCTCCGCCGTCTTCAAGGTCTCCAGCGGCATCGGCGGAGCCTAGCGTGCCAGGGCATTGCGGCCGCGCATGGTTTCGGGAATGTCTAGGCCGAGGAGCGACAGAATCGTCGGGGCCGTGTCGATGAGCATGATCGGCTCGCGCAGCCGTAGTCCGCGAGCGGCCGGGCCAGAGACGAGGAACGGCACGTCGAAACACGCGAGCGTCGCGTCGCCGTGCGTCTTGTCGTGGCCACCGTGGTCGGCCACGAAGACGACCGCCGTGCCTTCCCACAGGCCGTCGGCTTTGTAGGCATCGACGATACGGCCGATGTTGGCATCGACGTTGCGGCAGGCGTTGGTGAACTCAGGC
>JAFWPM010000165.1 GCA_017509565.1 Kiritimatiellia bacterium
TCAGGCATCGGCGTGGTGAACCACAACGGCCACTACAGCGCGGCCCTCGGCTATGCGCCATACGCCCGCACCGTCGCGCGCAAGTACCCCACGCTCGAAGACTGGGCCACCAACACCCTCGCCCGCGTCCGCGCCTGGGGCTTCAACTTCCTCTCCTCGCCCTCGGCAAACCTGCTCCACCGGGGACTGCCCACCGCGCACGTCGTCAACATTGGCCAGGACTTCGCGTGCTACGGCGACGAATTCGACATCCTCCCCTGCGACGGCGGCCCATGCTCCGGCTTCCCGAACGTCTTCCACCCGCTTTGGCCGGACTACTGCCGCTACCGCGCGCAGGCGGTCTGCTCGCACGACCGCGACGACCCCGAGCTCGTAGGCTGGTACATTGACAACGAACTCTCGTGGTGGGGCGACAAGCGCCAGTTCAAAACCCCGCCTGAAAGCGGCCTCTTCGACGCCGCCGCCCGCAAGGCACCAGGCCACCCGGCAAGGAAGGCGCTGGAGGCCTTCCTTGCCGACAGGGTGGATTGTTCGCAAATCCTCAATCCTCGATGCCCGCCAATCGACAATACCAACTCTGCGTCTCTGCGTCTCTGCGTTGAAAAAATCCCCGCCTCGGTCAAGCGCGAATTCGTGCGCCTCTGCGCGCGCAAGTACTTCGAGGCCACGACGGCCGCGATCCGCGAAGCCGATCCCAACCACCTTGTTCTGGGGTGCCGCTTCGCCGGCCTGCCATCGGCCGATCCGGTGGTTTGGGAGGAGTGCGGACATTACTGCGACGCAGTGTCGGTGAACATCTACCCGATGGCCGACCTCGACCGCGGCGTCGCGGTTGACTGGCCCGGCCCCAACGCAAAGCTCATCTCCGACATCATCGGCGATCGCGCCCGCATGGCCGGCAAGCCGGTGATTGTCACCGAATGGTGCTTCTCGGCTCTTGATTCGGGCCTCCCATGCACCCACGGCGCGGGACAGCGCTTCTTCACGCAGAGGGAGCGCGCCATGGCCACATCGATTTTCGCGCGCACGATGTGGGCCATGCCGGAAGTGGCCGGATACGTCTACTTCATGTGGTGCGACCAGCCTGCCGTCGGCAAAAACGGCCCGCAGTCCGAGAATACGAACTACGGCATCGTGAACGCCGACGACGAGCCCTACGTGGAGCAGGTCAGGGCGCTGGCCTCGCTCCAGCTCCACCCCACGGAATCGCGCGCGGCCGAGGTCCCGTGGCCGCGCGAAGTCGTGCCGCCACGCGCCGAGGATTTCGTCGCCGCGCTCCCGCTGGCGGCCGGACGCTCCACGGCGGCGGAACACCTGCGCCCGGAAGATGGCTCCGGCCAGTATGCCGCCACCGGGCATGATGGGCTGCTCCGCCTCGAAGGCGGGGCGCTCGTCGTGGGCGGGAAGGGCCGCTTTTCGACCATGATCCGCGAGTATTCCAAGGGCCATGTCGATTGGACTGCGGCGGGGGAGGCCAGGCAGCTCTGCGCGTCCGGGGACGGCACGTGCGACCTCGTCTTCCAAGGGACGACCGCCTCGGGCCAGTTCGAGACCTCCGTGCGCTTCTACGAGCCGGCGGGGCTTGGCTTCTTCGTCGCGGAGCTGCTCTCCGTTAAGAACACCGGCGAAAAGCCCCTTCTTGTTGAATCCTTCTTCTTTAGGATCATGCCGCTGGATTACGACGGTGTGGAGGCGGCGCGCGGCGACGACGTCTTCGAGCCGCCAAAGGCCGGCCAGCCTACGCCAATCCCGCCGATGCTGTGGCGCCCCTGGCGCTCCGGCGCATGGGTCCTGCCCGACGGCACCGTCCTCGGCCTGCTGTCTCCTCGCCTGACAGGCGTCCAGATCAGGTTCTGGAAAGACCCCAATTTCCATGCCGACGCCGAGATCCGCTTCCCGCGCCGCACCCTGTCCCCCGGCGAAACCTGGGCGCCTGAATCGCGCCCCTTCGTCATCGGCGGCGCAGTCGCCGGCGGCGAGGCGGGGTGGCGCGACTTCTGCCGCGAAATACGCGATGGCGGCGCACCTTCCGCTTGCAAGTATAACCAATAGTCCATCAATCATGAACACCGATATCGAATTCCTTTCCAGGCTCGTAAGTATCCCATCCGAGACGCGCGACGTACAAGAGTGCAACAACGCATCGGAACTGATGCGCGAGTACCTTGAAGCCCGCGGCCTCCACTGCGCGATGGAGAAACTTGGCGACCGCCTTTTCCTCTGCGCCGCGACGACGCCCGGCAAGGTCCACGACTACCTTTTCAACGCCCATCTCGATGTGGTCCCGGCCTCTCCGGAGCTGTTCGTCCCGCGCATTGACGGCGACAAGTTCATGGCGCGCGGGTCGTCCGACTGCAAGGGCGCCGCCGTCGCCATAGCCCAGGCCCTGTGCGAACTCGTTGGCAAGGCGGATGTCGGCGCCGTGTTCTCGACGGATGAGGAGACTGGCGGCGCCACGTCGGCCGAAGCCGTGCGCCTCGGCTACGACGCCCGCAAGATGATTGGCGTTATCGACAGCGCGCTGTACATGATCACGACCGCCCACAAGGGCATCATCGACCTGCGTCTTGTCGCACATGGCCGCAACGCGCACTCGTCGCTGCCGTGGATGGGCGACAACGCCATCGACAAACTCATGGACGGCTACGCGAAGCTCCGCGCCGCATGGCCGAAGAACGCCCCGGATCCAGACGGCAACCAGTGGTTCGACACCTACAGCGCCGTCATCGTGAACGGCGGCACGGCCCACAACAAGGTGCCTGACGAGGCCTCGCTCCTAGTGAACATCCGCTACACCACGCCTGGCGATGCGGACCGCATCGAAAAATTCGTGCGCGAAACGACCGGACTTGAAGTCAGGCGCGAAACGTGGTGCCAGCCGTTCGTCTGCGACGAAAGGGAGCCGATATTCGCGCGGCTGGCCGAAGTCATGCGGCGCGCCTGGCCTGACAAGGGCGTTGACTTCATCCGCATGAACGGCGCCACCGACGCGCGCCATTTCGGGCGTTCCAAGGCTCCGATCGCCGTTCTTGGAATCGATGGCGGCGACTGCCACACCGACAATGAGTGGGTTGGAATAGCCGGCATTGGCGAGATGGCGCAGGTCATCTGCGATTTCTGCCAGGGCTGAAGCCTGGCGGCCTGCGTGAAAAGTTGAAACTGTTCTCACTCGGAGGCGTCGAGGCAAAAAAATGGCGGAGAGGGGGGGATTCGAACCCCCGGTGCCAGAAATCCCAGCACGGCAGTTTAGCAAACTGCTGCCTTCAGCCACTCGGCCACCTCTCCGCGCAGGCGCACATTCGCGCCTACAAATGGGATGATATATTCTACCAAAAATGCCGGAATTTGCAAGAAAGTTTTTGCCGGCTTGCGTTGAAAATATTGTGCCGGACAACATAATGGCAGTATGGCACATGGGAGGGACGCGCTTGTCGCGTCGGCCTTATTCATGGTCGCGACAAGCGCGACCCTCCCGAAATGATACCGACAGAAACCCTGGCCAGCACA
>JAFWPM010000166.1 GCA_017509565.1 Kiritimatiellia bacterium
AGCTGCTGCGGCGCATCGGCGCGGAGGTCCGGCTGGACGAGCCGGCTCGCCGCGTCACCGTCTGCGCGCGCGACGTCACGGCAACGACCCTCCCGGCGGACCTCTGCGTCAAGGTACGCGCGACAATCCTCTTCGCGGGGCCGCTTGTCGCGCGCGCCGGGCGGATTGAAATCCCGGCGACGGGCGGCGACCCGATCGGCCGCCGCCGCATCGACACCCACATCGCAGGGCTGGCCGCCCTTGGCGCGGACTTCATCCGCCTCGAAGCCGGCTCCGGCTACGGCTTCGAGCGCCACGGCGCCCTCTCCGGCGCCGACATCATCCTCGACGAGGCGTCGGTCACAGCCACCGAGAACATCCTCATGGCCGCCGCGTCGGCCGAGGGCGAAACGACAATCTACAACGCGGCGTGCGAGCCGCACGTCCAGGACCTCTGCGCGATGCTCTCCGCCATGGGCGCAAGGGTCGAGGGCGCCGGGACCAACTTCATTCGCATCGCCGGCGCCAAAAGGCTCCATGGCACGACCGCCCGCATAGGCGCGGACTACATCGACGCCGGCAGCTACATGGTGGCGGCGCTGGTGACAGGCGGCGAACTGACCGTCAGGGGCGTCTGCGACCGCGACATGCGCGTCCTCGCCAAGGCGTTCTCCAAGTTCGGCGTCCGCTGGACCCTGGATGGCGACACGCTCCGCCTCCCCGGTGGCCAGCATCTGGCCGTCGTCAACGACATCGGGGGCGCAATCCCGAAGATCGAGGACGGGATATGGCCGTCGATCCCGTCGGACCTGATGAGCGTCCTGATCGTCCTGGCCATTTTCTCAGAAGGCACGACCCTCTTCTTCGAGAAGATGTTCGAGAGCAGGATGTACTTCGTCGACAACCTCATCAACATGGGGGCGAAGATCGTCCAGTGCGACCCCCACAGGATCGTCGTCTCCGGGTCGCGCGCCCCGGGGCTCGAAGGGTGCCGCATGTCGAGCCCGGACATCCGCGCCGGCATCGCGCTTGTCATAGCTTCGCTTGGCGCGAACGGCGAAAGCGTAATCCAGAACGCCCAGAGCATCGACAGGGGCTACGAGGATGTCGTGGGCAGCCTCGTGTCGCTTGGCGCCAGCGTTGAGAGGCGGCTGGACTGATGGCGCTGGGGGAGGGGATAACGTGCGACGCCGAGCTGCTGGAGACCCTGCGGCTTGCGCTTTCGAAGATTACGCCTCGCGAGCTGGAGGACTACGCAAGGTCGACGCCGTCGTTCCTGACAGGCGGCTTCCGCGCGACCAAGCCCCAGCTCCTGCGCGCCCGCATCATGTCGATGCTCGCCTCCGCGGAGCCTGTTGACGCGCGGCTCCGCGCCCTGCTCAGGGACCAGGTCCGCAGGAGCCTCGAAGCGGGCGGCGGCGCGGCGGCGGTCCAGCGAGAGCTGGAGGGCGCCCGCGCGTCCCTCGCCGCCCTCAAGGGCGCCGACGCGCGCCTGGCGAAGGAGTCGCAGGCGCGGGCGCAGCTTGAGGCGAAAGTGGCGGCCCTTGAAGGGAAGGCCGCCGCCCTTGAGCGCGAACGCGGCGCCTTGCGCCAGAGGCTCGAACGCGCCGAGGCCGAGGCGCGAAGCCTCGCCGCCGACATGGAGAGCCGCTGCGAGGCCGCCGTCCAGGCCCGCCTCGCATGCGAGTTCGCGAAAATCATCGGCGGCGACGCAACGGCCGCGACGTCCGGCGCCAGCGATGGAGGACTCGACGCCGGGCGCATCGTCGCCGCCATCGAGTCCTCCCGCGACTCCGAAGTCGCCGCATGGCGCCTTTGCGCCGACATGCTCTCCGGCGCCGGCGCTCTGGACGCCGACGCGCGCGGGGCCGTCGCAATCGCCCTCCGGCGCCGCCTTGCGGCCATACACGCCCGCGGCCTTGGCGACGACGATTCGGACAAGGATGCCGACCCCGACTCCGCCAGGACCATTTTCCGCCGGGCCCTATCCGGGCGTATCCCGGCCATCCTCCTGATCGACGCCCACAACTCCCTGTTCGCCCTCCAGGGGCGCTACCGCCTCAAGAGCGAACACCATTGGCCCACCGCCCAGGCGCGCGACTGGTTTGTCCGCGATGTGTGCAACCTTCTCTCGGGAATGCCGAATCTGCGCGCGTACATCGTCTTCGACGGCCCCGAGCGCTCAGACCGGACCGCCAGCGCCAACGTGGTCGTCATCTATTCCGGCGGCACCGGGGAGCACCGGGCCGACGGGGTGCTGGTCGATCAGGCCAAGTTCCTCCAGTCCGCCGGCGCCGAGAACATGATCATTTTCACCAACGACGGCGAACTGGCCGGCCTGGCCTCGCGCCACGGCGCGAAGAATCTCGCCCCGACCGTCCTCGGCGACTTGATGTGAGGGGGAAGCCGTGGATGGCCGCAATTCATCGGAAGCATCCCTGCTCTACGTCGGGGCGCCGGGCGGCAAGACGTTTGAGGCTGGCTATTTGGCAAAACTCGCCGGAATCACGCGCTACGCGGAGACGCATTGGTGGCGCGTCGTCACCCTGCCGTGGTCGCACGGGATGAGGCGCAAGGTGGCGGCCTGGCTGCGCCGCGAGCACCCGGTGGGGTGCATTGTCGAATGCTCCGGCTCGCTGGGCCCGTGGCTTCGGCCAGCCTTGTTCGCGGGCATTCCGGCCGTGTGGCTCGACTGCCGCGAGGGCCTGTTTGGAAATGGAGCCCCGTCCGTCGTGTGCGACCAGGACGCCGTGGTGCGGCTGGCCTTCGGCGAACTGCGGTCGCTGCGTCCGGCGGCGCTCGGCGTCGTGTCCTACCGCGAGGCCCGGTTTTGGTCGAAGCCCCGCGCCGACGCCTTTCGCGCGCTTGCCGCGAAGAACGGCCTGCCCTGCCATTCGTTTTCCCACCGCATCCACCCGAACCCCGCGGACGCCACGCGCCTCAAGTGCTGGCTTGCGTCGCTCCCGCGCCGCACGGCCCTGTTCTGCGTGAACGACAACCTCGCGGCCGCAGTCATTGAGGCGGCCGCCGGGGCGCGGCTTTCCGTGCCGCGCGATGTCATGGTCCTCGGCGTCGACAACCGCGACGCCGCCGAGCCTGGTTCCGCGCTTGGCGTATCCAGCGTGCAGATCGACTTCGAACGCGCCGGGTTCCTCGCGGCCAGGATGCTCGGCTCGATGGTGCGCGGCACGCCCGTGGGGCCTGGCGGCAGCTCCTTCGGCCCGTCCATGGTGGTTCGCCGCCGCTCCACCGGCGGGGGCCGGCGCGCGGAGCCAAACATCCTCGAAGCATTGCGCATC
>JAFWPM010000167.1 GCA_017509565.1 Kiritimatiellia bacterium
GAGACCGACCGCGGCGGACGCGCCCAGCGCCAGCAGGCGCATGGCGCCAAGCCGGCACAGCAGCAACAGCAGAGGGGTTCGGCCCGCGGGGCGCAGCAGCCACAGCGCGGCGACCAGCGGCCGCAGGGCGTGGCGCAGCCACGCGGGGCGGCCCAGCAGGGCGCCTTCCCCACGCGCCAGGGCGCACAAGGCGTTTTTCCCACGCGCCAGGGCGCACAGGGCGTTTTCCCCACGCGCCAAGGCGCACAAGGCGTTTTCCCCACGCGCCAGGGCGCGCAGGGCGCCTTCCCGATGCGCCAGGGAGCCGCGCAGCAGAGGGGCGCGCAGCAACGACTCCAGCCACAGCAGCAAAGACTCCAGCAGCAATTCGCCAAGAACAATTCCAAAGGGTTCCAGAAAATGTCCAAGAACCAGCGCCAGGGGGCCGGAATTCCGGCCGGCAAAGGCCAGGGCGTCCCTCCGCCGGCGGCCCAGAACGCCCCCATCCTGGGGGAGAAGATCATTTCGCTCAAGGGGCCGACGCTCATCCGCGAGCTTGCGGAGTTCATGGACATCAGGCCCAACCGCCTCATCGCCGACCTCATGCAGGAAAAGGTGCTGGTTTCAATCAACCAGCGCGTCGAAATAGACATGGCCGGCAAGATCGCCGCCAAGTACGGCTTCAAGGTCGAACTCGAAAAGGCCAAGCGCTCCACCGAGCGCAAGCCCGAAATCCGCCGCGGCGACGAGGAGGACGACATCCCCGAGGACAGGCCTGAGGACATGAAGCCACGCCCGCCTGTAGTCACCTTCCTCGGCCACGTCGACCACGGCAAGACATCGCTGCTCGACTACATTCGCAAGACCCGCGTCGCGGCCGGGGAGGCCGGCGGCATCACCCAGCACATCGGCGCCTACTCGGTCGAGGTCAACGGCCGCAAAATCACCTTCCTCGACACGCCGGGCCACGCGGCCTTCTCCGCGATGCGCGCCCGCGGCGCCCGCCTTACCGACATCGCCGTGATTGTCGTAGCGGCCGACGACGGCATCATGCCGCAAACGCGCGAGGTCATCCGCGAATGCCGCCAGGCTGGCGTCCAGATGATGGTCGCCATCAACAAGTGCGACCTCCCCGCCGCCAAGCCGGACCGCGTCCGCCAGCAGCTCCAGGGCGAAGGGCTCACCCCGGAGGACTGGGGCGGCGACATCGTCTGCTGCGAGGTCTCGGCCCACACCGGCGCCGGCATGGACAACCTCCTCGAAATGATCCTGCTCCAGGCTGACGTCCTCGAACTCCAGGCCAACCCCAACCGCCGCGCCGACGGCTACGTCCTCGAGGCGCAGATGGAGCGCGGCATCGGGCCTACGGCCACCCTGCTAGTCTCATCGGGCGCCCTCAAGGTCGGGGACATCGTCCTTATCGACGACAACTACGGCCGCCTGCGCGCCCTAATCGACGACCGCGGCAGCCAGGTCAAGTCCGTCGGCCCCGCCCAGGCGGTGCGCGTCATGGGCCTGAGCGGCGTCCCGGAGGCCGGCGCGGCCTTCCGCGTGATGACAACCGAAAAGCGCGCCCGCGAACTCGCCGAGCAGTATGCCGCCGAGCGCAAGGCATCCGAACTCCAGAAGGCCCAGAAGTCCATCAACCTCGACTCCATCCTCGACCGCCTCGGCACCAAGGAGAAAAAGCAGCTTTCAATTATAGTCAAGGCCGACACCCAGGGCACCGTCGAGGCCGTCCTCGGAACGTTGCGCGACATCCGCTCTGACAAGATTTCACTTGAAATCCTCGGCAGCTCAATCGGCAACGTCACCGCCAACGACGTCCAGAAGGCCGCCGCCGGACACGCGATGATCGTCGGCTTCCAGGTCAACACCGAGGCAGGAGTCGCCCCGATAGCCACCCACGACGGCGTCCGCATCCACACCTTCCGCATCATCTACGAACTCTTCGACTTCGTAAAGCAGTCGCTTCTCGACATGCTCGACCCCGAATACAGGGAAGTCGTCAAGGGCCACGCCCAGATCCGCCAGATTTTCGACATCGGCAAGCTTGGCAAGGTCGCCGGCAGCCAGATGCTCGACGGCTCGGTCATCAAGAACGCCTTCGTCAGGATCAAGCGCCTGCGCGAAGTCATCTTCCAGGGGCGCATCGCCTCGCTGAAGCACTTCAAGGACGAAGTCTCCGAAGTCAAGGACATGCAGGAATTCGGCATCAGCTTCGTCGATTTCGAGGACTTCCAGGAAGGCGACGTGATCGAGTGCTACGCCATGGAGGAGCTGGAGCGGACGCTCTAGCCCTGGCGGGCCTGCGCCGGCGGCGCGCGCCGCCGGCGGTATTCGCCCATCGTCATGCCCGTCGCGCGGCGGAAGAGCGCCTTGAAGTAGACCTCGCCGCCGTAGCCGCATAGCGCGCCTATGTTGTTGATGGGAGTCTCCGAATGCCGCAGCAGGTGGCAGGCCTTCTCAATCCGCACCCGCTGGATTTCCTGGATTACCGTCCGCCCGACGGTCTTCCTGAAGTAGCGCTGCAGGAGACTTGGCGAGCACCCTGCTGCCTTTGCCGCCTCCGCCGCCGTCGCGCCCAACGTGGCGTGCTTCTGGATGAAGTCCAGCGCGAGGTTCACGATTCGCGCCGTCCCCTTGTAGTCGCGCGTCGATTGCCGTTCCACGACGCCCCTGAAGCCGTAGAGGAATGGCTTTTTTGAAATGCGGCGTCCGAGCAGGAGCGAGTGGAGCATTCGCATCGCCTCGAAGCCTCCGCCCTCGAAGTCAGGCTCGATGCTGGTTAGCGTCGGGACGCTCTGCTCGCAGACGAACTCCTCATTGTCGATGCCGATTACCTGGACGACCTCCGGCACCGCCATGCCCTCGCTCCGGCAGATGTCGAGCAGCCGCTTCGCCGGCCAGTCGCTGGCGGCCAGTATGCCGCATGGTTTCGGGAGCCCGCGCAACCACTCCGCCAGCGCCCTGCGCAGCCTCGCCAGTTCGTATGGGGGCTCCAAGTCGAAAATCGAAGGCGCCGGAAGTCCGGCCTCGCGGATGGCGCGCGAGAATGCCGCGCGCCGCGTCTCCGACCAGTTGGTCTTCAGCAGCGAGCCATAGTACCCAAAGTGCCGCAGATTGCGTTTTAGAAGGTGGGCGGCGGCCATTCTCCCCGCCGCGGCGTCGTCGCTGAACACGAACCCGCAGGGCCTCTTGCGCCAGCCTTCCGTGTCCGCCGAGTGGAGAAATACGACGGCTTTGGCCTTGGCGCAAGCCGCATCCGTCTTTGTTTCATCGTGCGGGTGCGTTATGATGCCGTCCGGATGCCAGTCCCCGTAGTCGCTTATGCTGTCGGCCACGTTAACGTTTTCCGAGACATTTAGCTCCAGCCCGGGATGCGTGGCCGCGTAGCGCAGGATTCCGCTTGTCATCGCGCGTCCGGCTTTGTTCCGCATCGACAGCCGCACCAAAATCTGAAAGTGCCTTGTGTCTTTTTTTCCCATACGGGCATTATAGCATGTTGCGGCATTGTTCGCAAATGCATGATGTCGTTGTCCGTATTTGAATATTGCGCGGCGTTGGGCCGGGTGATAGAATGGTTGCACAATCAACCACGAAAAGAGGAGCAAAGAATGGACGCAACCCTTCGCAAATTCGCATTCCAGATTGCGGTGTCGGCCGCCTTGGCCGCGGTCTCCACGGCCAACGCCGGGACATATACGTGGATTGGCGGCAATTCCGGCACATGGGACAAGACCTCCCCAAACTGGAACGACGGCACGACCGCCGGCGTCGCATGGGCCGACGGCAACGACGCCGTGTTCAACAACACTGCGGCAATGACAATCTCCGTCGCCGGGAACGTTTCGGCAGACAACATCCTAGGCAAGTCAACGGCGAACATCTCCTTCATTGGTAGCGGCACTCTCGCGTGGAAGGGTTGGGTGAAAACCCAGGGCCACATCTACTTCGACTGCAAACTTGGGGACGACGGCAACGGCCTCCATTTCAACTGCGGCGCCCACGTCTGGCTCAGGAACTCCGCCAACACCCACACCGGCGGCACGTACATCAAGAACGACAACAACACCTACGCGCGGGCGTTCTCGCTTGACGGCGGCGACCTCGCCCTGGGTCCGGTCCCGGCGACGCCTACCGACAACATCTTCGCCCTCGGCACCAGGGACAGGAACTCCGCGCTCTTCGTCTCCAACGGCAAGAACATCACGCTCCACGCCAACCGCAAGATACTCATTTCCAACGGCTGCGCGCTGCGCCTCGCCCCGCAGGGGACCCTCCGCATCAAGGGCGTGGTGCACGGGGAGCTGTCGTCGAACGGGTACCCGACTGGAACGCGCATCCACTCCTACACATACAACGGCTGGAACGGCCGGGCGATTCTCGACTGCGGCGACGGCAACCGGAGCGAGACCGGCCCGATCCTCGTGGAGGGCAACCTGGAAATCGCCAGCGGCACCAACAATCCCAACACGGCGAATTCACCCCAAACAGGCGAAAACCCCCCACACTACCGGCAGGGCAACGGCGCCACCAACAGC
>JAFWPM010000168.1 GCA_017509565.1 Kiritimatiellia bacterium
CCCGGAAAAGTACGAGAATCTGCAAGTCCGCGTCTGCGGCTGGAACGTCCGCTGGAACGACCTCGCCCGCGCCGAGCAGGACGCCTACATCCGCCGCGCGGAGAACGTCGCGCAGGGGTAGCGCAACGACAGTGCATTCAGAGGATGGAATGTCCCCAACGATCCTGTATCTCGACACGATCCCCGGCGACCCGATCCAGGCGCTGACGCTGGCGGGGATCCGGCGCTACGCCGCCGCGTGGGCCCCCGGCGCGGACCAGTATCTTCGAGACTGCATCTCCCTCTTCGAGGAATACGGTGGGACTGGACCTACCACGCCTTCCGCGAGTCGCCCGTCTGGGATGTCGAAAAGGAACGCGGCGCAGACGGAAAATACGTTCCTTCTCCTGACAATCCCCGCAAGCGCACCCTGCTCGACGGCTTCGGCGAGAAGTCGATCCGGTCGCGCGCCCAGTCGGCTGTCTTGCGTTGCGGCCCCTACCGGAGCGCGCCGAACCAGATGCGGAAGAAGGCGTCAGGATCAACGGTGCGGGCGAGGCGGTGGGGGGGCTCGCCAGGCGGCGGCCAGGCGCGCACGGTCCAGCCGGCCGTCGGTCCGTCCAGCGGAACCCGCACGAAGTCGTCCTCGTAGGCGCAGACTTCCGGGTGGAAAATTCCGACGGCGGCGAGCGGGTCGTGGAAGGTCACGAAGTCCGAGCGCTCGAACCACACTTCCGCGAAGTCGCGCACGGGGCCGATGCCGGAAAGCGAGGCGAAGCGCCGGCGAGCCTCGTCGCGCGGCAGCCGCACGCGCTCCGTGACGTCGAGGCCGTAGCTCACATGAACCGGCGGGCGCGGATGCGCCGTGTTGCCATAGACGATCGCCGTGGCCCACGGGTCGAGAATCGCGTTCCACTCGCCGCCCATGGAGTCGAAGAAGCGCCCGCACATGAGGTAGAGGCCCTTCAGGAGCGTGGGAATCTCCGGATCGAGCGAGAAGAGCGTCGCGACGTTCGTGAGAGGTCCGATGGCGAGAAGCGCCACTTCGCCGGGATTCGCGCGGATCGTGCGGCGCATGAAGTCGATGGCCGAGTTGTCCGCCGCGAAGCGGTCGCGCGGCCAGTCGCCGAGTTTCGCGGCCTGAGGGCACGTCGGCTGGCGCTGGGGAATGGAAAGCGGCACGGGGCATCCTGGATGGATCGGGATGTCTCCGCGACCGTGGTGCCGGCAGATGGCGGAGGCCATTTCGCAGCGCCTTTCCGGTTCGCCGCAGACCGTCGTGATGCCGAGAAGTTCGCACTGCGGCTCGCGCAGCAGGTAGGAGAGCGCGAGCGAATCGTCGATGTCGTTGCCGATGTCGGTGTCGAGTAGAAGTTTCATGGGCTTACGCCAGTGTAAAGGTTGAAAGGTTGAAAAGTTGAAAGGGGAAAGGGAAAGCAGGGGGGGAAGGGGGAAGCAGGGGTCAGTGTTGGAGGAGAAAGGAGTCCACTTCGGCGGACGTCGGGATGGACGGCGCGGCGCCGGGCCGGGTGACGGCGATGGCGGCCGCCGCGGAGGCGCGGAGAAGCGCCTCCGGCTCGGGCATTCCAGCCGCCACGCCGGCGAGGTAGTAGCCGGTGAACGTGTCGCCCGCCGCAGTCGTGTCCACGGCGCGGACGCGGAAGGCTGGGACGCGCACCGGCTCGTGGCCCGGCACCGCGGATTCGCATCCGTCCCCGCCGCGCGTCACGATGCGGCGGGCGGAAGCCGCCGCGCCGCCGAGCGCGAGAAGTCCCGCCTCCTCGGTCTCGTTCACGAGAAAGAGATCGACGAGTTCCAGCGGCAGGGCCGCGATGCGGCCGTCGAAGGGCGAGGGGTTGAACACGACCCGCATTCCGCGCGCCTTCGCTTCGCGCATGGCCTCGGCGACGGCGGAGGTTTCGTTCTGGCAGAGCAGCGCGTCGCCCGGCTCGGCGGCGGCCAGCGCGGCCCGCACGGCTTCCGGCGTCACGGCGCCGTTGGCGGCCGCGAAGACGATGATCGAGTTGCGGCCGGCGGCGTCCACCTGGATGATGGCGTGACCGGTCGGCGCCGCGACGGACGCGATGCCGGAGACGTCCGCCCCGGCCCCGCGGAGCATCTCGACGAGATGCGCGCCGTCGGGACCGACGGCGCCGACGTGGCGCACCGCCGCCCCGGCGCGGGCGAGCGCAACGGACTGGTTGAAGCCCTTGCCGCCGGGATGTTCGGCAAGCGCGACGGCGCTTTCCGTCTCGCCAGGCGCGACGACATGGTCGAGCGCATACACGCGGTCGATATTGATGGAACCCAGGTTGAAGATGGTCATGGTGATTGCCGGATGTCAACGGAGGAGCGAAGTCGGAGAGTTGACGAACTCAACGGCCTTCCCGTTGTCGGTCGTGCGAAAATCGTTGTCCTCGACGACGAGGCCGGTGCAGCCGACGACCTTGAGCGCCGGCGCGGGCGAAACCACGCGATTGCCCGCGATCCGGATGTCGCGATGGGCGCCGGCCGCGAGCGGCGCGCCGTCGGGAGTCACGCCGGACACAACGATGCCTCCTCCGCATCCCTCGATGTCGTTGCCGACAATCGCAACGTTCCTGCTGCACCCGCCCTCCATGAAGGGGACGGGCTCGGACGTGACATCGATGGCGGCCATCTCCAGCCCGCGCATCCGGTTGTTTTCAATCAGCCCGTCGGACGCCTTGATCTGCAGCGCCCGCGCGCGGTTCGGGCCGAAGTCGCATTTTCGAACGACAAAGCCGTTGCCCTGCCGCCGGTTGGAGATGATCACGCTGCCCGGGGGGAGCGCGGCTTCTTCGTCGAGTTCGACGCGGAACGCCTTCCGGAACCACGAATCGCGGGCGCCTGGCCAGAACGGGAGCGTGGCGACGAACGCCTTTTCCTCCGCCGTCGGCTCGCCGTCCGGCGAGCACGAGACGACCGTCGCGTCAGGCGGGCACCCGCCATCCGGCGTCTGGATCTGGCAGGTGTCGCCGGGATCGATTGGCAGCTCGCTTGCGAGAGGACTCACGCGGAGCGCCCTTCCCTCCCGCCCCAGAACGAGAACGTAGAAGCCGGAGATGTTCACGCAGTCGTCGCAGTGCCACGCGAGGCGGCATCCGTCGAGCGTCGGCCCCCGAAACGCCCCGCGCGAGTTGAAGGCGTCGTGGTTGCCGCTGCGAAGGCGCTTCATGGCGCGCGGCACCGGATCGTCCTCGGGCGGACAGCGGTCGAGACGGCAGTTGCGGTAGATGTTGCCGTCGGCGTCGAATTCGACGAAGCCGCAGCCGAAGGGCGTCGAATGGACGGTCAGGTTCTCGAAGAGGCTCCCGCTGCAGCCGCGCGAGCCGATGGCGGCAATCACGGTTTTCCGCCAGGTCTCGGCGACGCTCCAGACGGCGATGTCGCCGACCTCGCCCCGTCGGTCGATGCCGCCCGAAATCCGGTATTCGTCCGGCCCCAGCCGCTCGATGCGGATGCCGTCGCGGAAGCGCATGGGATTGACGATGCGCTCGCCATCGGCGGAATAGGCCTGGACCGGCCAGATGCGGGCGGCGAGCTGCACCTCGTCGGGACAGGGATAGCCCGGCACGACCTTGACGCGCCAGTTCTTCTCCGCATCGACCTCGACGATCTCCGCCTGGGTGAAGGGCAAGTCAAAGGGGTAGTCGATTGTGACGTTGCGGACGACGAGGTTCGTGCAATGGGCGATATCAAACATGCGCGTCTTCGTCTCGCCCCAGAGGCGCGAGCCGGAGAAGTCGATTGTGACATCCGCCAGGCCGATGAGTCTGAAGTAGGCCGTGCGCCCTTCCGGCAGCGCCAGCCGGTAGTCGCCCCGCGGCACGACGACCGCGCGCTCGCCCACCGCCAGATGCGCTTCGACGTAGGCCACGGGGTCAAGCTGGGCGCGCTCCCGGGCGCCCTCGGCAACGGGGTTTTCAACGCAATGGGCGCAGAGGGGGACGCAAAGGAACGCAAGGGTGATGATCCACGCGGAGGCGCTGAGAGGTGGAGACGCAGTGTGACAGGTCTGTTTCATGGATGAAATCCCTAGATGAACATGGATGAAAAACCGTTCCCGTTCCGGCATGTCTTGTACGGCTATGGATGCCATTCGCCGAACCGCGTCACCTTGAAATGCCCTGCGCCGTTCACGGGGAAGTCGGGGTTTCCGAAGCCGGCATGGTGGACGAGCGAGCCGCGAAGGCGGTTTTCCGGGTCGCTCACGCCCCAGACGAGGCGCGAGACCTCTGGCAGCGTCCCTTCCCCGCACTCGAAATCGACGGAGCCGACGATCACGTTGCAAGGGCCTGCCGCATGGCCGAAGAGACCGTCTGGCGCAGTGGAAAGAATGACGCGGTCGTGCTGGGCCACGACATGGTTCAGCATGGAAAGATGCGAGGCGTCGTGGAAGACGATCCCCTCCTCGCAGTTGTGGACGTAGAGGTAGTCGGCCACGACGTGTTCGCCGAGGACGAACCCGTAGCGGAAGCCCTGCACCGCGACATTGGAAAGCACCTGGTTGTCGTTCTGGTCGCCGGACATCATCAGGCCCACGGTGTGGCAGGGGTTGGGCTGGAGCGACTTTCCCAGAAGCGTGTCGCCCACGTTGTCGTCCAGGCAGAACTGCGAGTCGCGGACGATGGCGCGCGATGCGTTCTGGAGGTTCACGCATCCGCCCCTTGGGAACATCTGCCCCTTGTCGAGGTGGGCGCGGAATTCGAGGTTCGCGATGGAGACGAGGCCCGTCGAGAACTTCCCCTTCGCCGCCGTCCCCTCCACCGTGGCGAGGATCGTCCACGGGCGGGCCGCCGGGTCGTGTTCCTCCGGCGGCGTCCAGTCAGAGAAGAGGCAGGTGTTTGGCATTCCCATCGTGCCGAATCGAGTCGGGGTGAAACCGCTCTTCACCGCCTCCTGCGGACGCACCTGGTAGGAGTAGAGGAGCTTGCAGGGCATCTCTCCCTCGAAGGCGAGGTTCATCCCTGGCACGGCCGGTATGACGAGCTGGCCGCGACACGGCTTGCCATCGACGAACTCGCGCCCCGGTCCCGCGATGCGGTAGCCCTTCGGCGAGTAGGGGACGAAAATCTTGCCACCGCCGCGCGCGGCAACGGCGTCAATCGCCGCCTGGAATGCGGCGGTGTCGTCGGCCACGCCGTCTCCCTTGGCTCCGAAGTCGAGAACATTCACGTGGCCGGGATCAACGCCACTGGCTGAAAGGGCCGCAAATGCCATTACCATCGCCAAAATCTCTCTCATCGTCATCTGATTGAAATCACAGTCGCATGGTCAGCGCAGACCGTCGTGGCCTTGACCGCTCGTTGTCCATGCCAATGTCACTTTCGCACGTCCGCCTCGAAGGGGCCGGGCGGGAGTCGGAGAAGTCGATTGTGACATCCGCCAGGCCGATGAGTCTGAAGTAGGCCGTGCGCCCTTCCGGCAGCGCCAGCCGGTAGTCGCCCTTCGGCACGACGACCGCGCGCTCGCCCGCCGCCAGATGCGTCTCGATGTAGGCCACGGGGTCAAGCTGGGCGCGCTCCCGGGCGCCCTCGGCAGCGGGGTTTTCAACGCAATGGGCGCAGAGGGGGACGCAAATGGACGCTAAAAGAGCAAGACGTGTCATCCCAAAAACTCCGACTGGTTTTTACCATCCCTTCCCATTGCGATCAATACACCTCGAACACCGTCTTCACGACAGCTCGCATCTGGGGCTTCGCTAGAGAGAAACCAAGGCGAGAAACCGGTTCCATCCCCGGATTGTCGATTTGCTCCAGATGGAATGCAAGTGGCGACGACCCCGTCACGGACACGGAAAGCGAACGCCCCCCGCCGGGATGGCGCAACGTGAAGCGCCCGGAGGCCGGATCCCCTTTGAGGCCGCGATACGTGACAACGGGGACCTCGAACGCCGATGGACGGTCGAACACCACCCTGTCCTCGACCGTCACACGCATCGCGTCCCGTTCGAATACGACCGTCCGGACGAGCGACTTGAGCTGCGGCACATCATACGCCTTCGCCAAGTCGTACCGGACAAGGTCGCGACCGTCCGAAAATTCCGTATCGAGGACACGCGCGGCATAGTCGCGACCCGTCCGCTGAACGCCCCCTCCCGCCACTGGGACGGGATGCCCAAACGACCCCATGAAGGGGTTATCGTAGCGCCTCTCCGAGAACGTGTCCCGCCTGTAAACCACCTTCCCGGGATCGCCGCACATCTCTACGCTGTCCAGCATCACCGTATAGGAGCCGAGGTCGTTGTGGTTGTGCATCTCGTCGTTGTTCCCGCCCTTGACGGCGAGGCTGAGTCCCCCGGTGCCGCTGGGGGCGCGGGAGACAAGCACCATCGCCTCCGGGAACCACGAGCGGACTGGTAGCGTGTCGAATTCGCCCCCGGCCGCCAGTCCGGGATCCTGTCCGAACGACCGCAGCGAGATGATGGACAACGGGCATTTTACGCGGGACTGCCCCGAATACCCCAGAAGCCCGAGATTCGCGGCGTCGTGGCTGGAAATGTCCGGGCAGACCTGCCGGGCGAGCGCCAGTACGCAGATGTCGGGGCCTCCGACACCGTCCGCGAAAGGCGGCGACTTTCCCTTCTCCAGCTGGAATTCGTAGGCGTATCGGATTGCGAGGCGATTTTTCGGATTGCGGAAGAAATCGACTTTCCCGCCCGTCGCGGCGCGGACGGAAAGGCCCATCATCACATGGTGGCCATAACCGTAGTTCCAATAGCCGATCCCCTCCGTGCAGTAACCGTCCGGGAGGAAGCCGTATTTCATCCGTACGGGGAGGGAGCCTTCGGCGGCGGCGACGATTTCGGCCCGGATGCGGCGGTCGTGGACCACGGCAAGGGCCGCACGCACAACGCAGGAGTGGCAGACGGAGCTCCAGTTGAGTCCGGCCTCGAACCAGCCGTGCCATGGATACCTGTCGCGAATCTCCTTGTCGTCCAGGTTCCTCGCGGTTAGCAGATAGGGCTGGAAGACCCGTCTGTCGCATTCCGACGCGATTCGCGCGGAGAGTCCTTCCGGCAAGATGCCCAGGAGCCAGTCGCGAGTCCGCGCCAACTTGAGGCACCGCTCGGCGCTGAAAAGCTCGACGTGCGGCGTCCCGTGGAACGCCGTCAGCCTGTCGTCGTGGGCTGGCGCCGTCCAGGTCCTCTCCGAGCAGATCGCCTCCGCGTATTCTACGATCTTTGGCAGGAAGCGCCCCCTGTTCTCCAGGCACTCCGCAAGAAGGAAGGCGTCGAGGCGGTAGGCCCGCTCGAAATACGGGATTTCGTAATCGATCCGGTTGCCGTTCCGCGTGAAATCGAGATAGCGCTCGTCCGTGAGTTCGGGCATGGGCCTGCCGGATAGGTCCTCGGCCGCAGCAACGGCGTCGGTCGCCTCCGGAAGGGCCGCAAGGCGTCCCCAGGCGACGCGGTCGCCAATGCGCGCGCCATCCGCCTTGGGCTCGTCTGGAAGCCATGCGGCGATCTCGTCTCTCCTGATTGACCGCTCGTTGTCCATGCCAAATCTCCTGATTGACCGCTCGTTGTCCATGCCAATGTCACTTTCGCACGTCCGCCTCGAAGGGGCCGGGCGGGAGTCCGGACATGGCGAAGAGGGCGCTCGTCCAGGGGCGCTGGAAGAGGTAGCGCACCTTAAGTGGGCGCGGGACGCCTTCCGCCCGGAGGACGAGTTCGCGTCCCGCCACCTGCCCCTGTTCCACGCCGGCAGTCTCCGCCTTCTGTCCACCGTAGGCCGCGTTCACGATGCGGGCGGGCCGGTATTCGCCGTCCTCCCCGGCAAGTTCGAATGGGACGGAGTCCCTGCGGTCGTCGCTGTAGATGTACCAGCCGTCCGCGTCGTTGAAGTCGAGGACGAGACGATCCCCCTCTGCGCGGACCGCGCGGATCGTCGGCGAATCGGCGACAATGTCGGAGAAGCCGTAGTCGCGCTTCAGGGCCAGCGCGGCGAGACGCCGCCCGACCGGCCCCTTGTCCGCCGGATGGATGCTGTGGCTGTTGCCGATGTCGGCGGTCACGACCATGCCGGCATTCGGCTCCTCCGCCGCGAACGCGGCCTGCGCCATCCAGATGTCCCACCAGCTTTCGTGCCACGGCGCGAGCTGGACGAAGTAGAGTTTTAGATTCGGATTTCCGAACGCCTTCGCCCACCCGTCGTACAGCGCGTGCATCTTGTCGCAATAGAGGGCCGACTCGGCGGCGTTGTGTTCCCCCTGGTACCAGATGACGCCCCGCATGGACATGGGGCACCACGGGGCGACCATCTCGTTCCAGAGGACGGTCGGCTGCTGCTCCGGTCCGCTGACAGGATCCTTCTTCATGGCGTCCGTCCATTCGGCGGGGCCGGCGACGGGGAAGTCTCGCGTTTCCGCCAGCGACTCCGGCGCGCCTTCGTAGCCCTCGCGCGGCGTCCAGGCGTCGATGTTCGTGCCGCCGCGGTAGGCTCCCACGATGCCAATCGGCACTCCCAGCGCCTCGTGGAGCGCCAGCGCGAAATAGACGCCCACCGCCGAGAAGCTCGGCTGGCGCATGAGGTTTTCGGGCCTGAACCGCCTCCATCGCACCGCCCCCCGCGACCGTTCGCGCGGAACGGGGCTCCAGTGGTAATCGCTCGCGCAGGCGTAGCGCACGTCGTCGAGGCGGGTGATCGCCGCGACGAGGCACCCCTCGCGGTCGCTGTAGTGCGGGTGTCCCACGAGCGGGACCTCCGCATTCGACTGCCCGCAGCAGAACCACACTTCGCCGACGAGGACATCCGAAACGCGGGCGTCGTTCGCGCGGAGGACGCGGCCCTCCTTCGAGGACGCCATCGGCGCGAGGCGCACGAGCCAGCGGCCATCCGCGCCTGCGATCGCCGCGACCCGTTGCCCGGCGAACGCCACGACGACGCGCTCGCCGGGGGCGGCCTCGCCCCACACCGGCACCGCCGCGTCACGCTGGAGAACCATGCCGTCGGCGAAGGGCGAGGCGAGACGCACCTCCGCGAAAGCTGGAGTCCCGGCGCAGAGGGCGCAGACGAAAGCGCAGAATGGCGAAAGGCGTATCATTACCGGATGGTCATGACCGTTGCGACATGGGCGGGAACCGTTTCCGAATAGCAGCCGGCGATGCACGAACCAGAGGCGGATGCCGCGAAATCGAACTTTCTCCCCGTCACGTCGCAGAGATCGCGATCCGTCACGAATTCCAGCAAGCCGACGGCAAGCGCAGCCGAGTTGCGCTGGAGACGGTAGTCGTGCGCATTTACGTCCGCGAACCTGGGCTTGCCCTGCACGGCGGTGGCGTAGTTCGAGGCGTCCTGCGTGCTTGTGCCGAAAAGGCCGTAGTAGAAGTTGTAGCTGGAGGTGGTGGTGTCCCACGCCAGATCGTCGCCCCCGCCAGTTGTGCCGTGCATGATGCAGTTCCAAGCCCTGGAGGTTGGGTAGAACGCTCCGAGTGGCGAGGATGTGCCGACCACCGTACAGAAGCGGGCTTCGCAACCATTGCCTATCACGCCCGAGCGTGTGGCACCTGAAGGCAGCGTGTTCCCGTAAAAGAGGCACGAATGCAAATCAACGTGTCCGGCGACCGCCCCTTCGTAGTTGACGGCATTCGCGACAGAGCAATTCCGAATCACGCAGCGCACGACATGGCCGAGTCCGATATCGGGCTGCACCGTGTTGGCCGCGCTGCCGAAAGACCCGATGCAGTCCTCTATCACGCAGTCGAGGACGCTGCTCTGGTTGTTCCTCAGCAAAACGCCGCCGCTTTCCTTCGCGAGGCTGCCGGAAGCGGTTGGGGCAACAGTCCGTCCGCCACGCAGCGTGAAGCCCTGCAAGGCGACGGGGCCGTCCAGTACCGCGCAACGCACGGCGTCCGAACCCAATCCTTGTGCTCCTTCCGAATCGGACGCGCCGACGATGGCCGTTGCCGAAGGTCCGGCCACGGCCTTCAGGCGCATGGGTGCGGTCTTGGTAACGACAATTCGGCTGTTCCCCCATTGACTCATCGGATTCGGGGCATACTCTCCGCCGTGGACCAACACGAGTTTTGAGGCGCTTCCGGATGCGCCCTTGGCGATGGTCGCGTAGGGATTAGCCTCCGTGCCATCGCCGTTCGTGTCGTCGCCATTCTGCGCGACATGGCAGATCTCGGCGGACACGGGGCCATATGTGAGGTTCGTGGCGGAGGCGATGCGCAGCGGCACCGTCTCGTCCATGAGGGGCCAGTGGATGTCGGCGTTGCCGACCGTGTTCGTAAGCGCGACCATGCCATAGCCGTCCACTGGCACGAAGGAAACCGTCGGCTCGGCCGGAAGTGCATCCGCCCGGAGGGGAAGCGGGACTGCGCTGCCCGTAACCGCGCCGTCCACCGAGAGAAGACCGTATCGCGGTTCGCACGAGACGAACGACACGCCAGTTGCGACCGGCGTCGCCGATGCCTCTACCGCGCCGCAACTGACCGTGTTGTTCACCATGCGCGGGTTGCCAAGGAGGTCGGTGTCGCGGTAGGCCTCCGGGATGCCATCCATGTATGTGGTGTTTCCTGCGCCGATGGCGGCGGAGCTGGTCTTCAGCCGCCAGTCTCCCGTCGCCGGCGAGAAGAGGTCGTCTGCAGTTATGGCGAAGCAGTCGTTGTCTGTCGCGCCCGTATCCGTCGCACAGTTGCGCAGTTTTGTTGGCACCGCACTGCCGGAATTGCCGACGACAATGCAATTTTCATAGTATTTCGAGGGGTCTTTGTCGGGGTTCCCTTCGTTGAAGGCAATCGTGGAGTTGACCATTCCTTCGTTGTAAACGATGACGTACTCGCATGTCCCCGCCAGACGATTGCCGACAATGGCGCAATTGTAGTGTTTTCCCCTTACGCTGACGCTGCCGTACCCCGTCGCCAGGCATCCCGTGAAGAGGCAGCGGACGCTTGTTCCACCGTAGGCGCCACCGCCCCAGTTCGCGGCGCAACCTTGAAAGTCGCAATCGACAATGGTCACGTCGGTTTTTGCGCCGGCATCGTAGTAGCCGCCGCCCCTTGCGGTGGCTTTCGTGCTGCCGTTGCGGAGGGTGAAGCCGGAGACCACGGTGCCGCCCGCGCCGGATGTGACGACGCAGCGCACAGCGTCATTGCCCAGGCCGCTATCCACGCCCGGCTGGCGCCTGCCGAGGATGACGGTCTCGGCCTTCGCTCCGCTCGCCGCGAGGGTGACGACCTTGTTCGTGATGATGACGCATGCGCGCCCGTAGGTGGCGTCGGTCGTGAAGTCATCGTAGATGCCGGGCGCGACATGCACAACGCTTCCGTCCGGCGCGGCGTCGATCCCGGCCTGAATGGTGAGCTTCGGCGCATCCGCGCTCGTGCCGGGATTGGTGTCACTGCCGTTTTTGGCGACGTAAATGTCGGCGGACGCCGGCATGGCCGCCGTCGCAGCCGCGAATGCCGCCGAAGCGGCGAATGTGCGCAGTGTGGTTGCGTTCATGGTTGTTTTCTCTTGGGTTGGTGGGGTTTTCTGTGTGGTTGGTGGGGGAAAAGGGTTGCAATAGTCGCCGGACAGGGCCGGCGACACAAAACTCGCATTGTTGGCGTCGGCTCGGCGGGACGGCTCGACCCACCCGCTCGCCGCCTCGCTGGTCTCGCCAGTCCAAACTGTGGCGGCGTCTCCCCTGCCCTTCGCCTCGCCGGCAACAGCGAGGTTGTAAACCGCCGCGCCGAGCGCGGCGGTGCAGGCCAGCGCCAGCACTAGCAGCAGCGCCTTGCCGCCCGGCTTTTTCGCGGCGGCGCCGAGCTTGGCGCCAAGCGCCTTGCGGGCCACGTGCAGTCGCCACTTCACGGTGCTGACCGGTTCCCCGACGAATTTCGCCACGCGCGCGACCGGCTCCTCCAGAAGGTAGTGCATCACGATCACTTCCTTCATTTCCTTCGGAAGCGACTGGATCGCGTCGCGCAGAAGCGAGTGGTCGAGATTCCGGAAAATCTCCTCCTGGGCAGACTCGTCCTCGAATTCCGGCATGTCGCCGGGGAAAATTTCGTTCTTGACGGACTTGCGCCGGACGCTCTCGCGGAAGAGGTTCGTCAGTATCTGGCACATCCAGGCGAAAAAGGCAGACTGCTCCAGATAGTCGTCGATGTTGTCCACCACCTTGGCGAAGGTGGCGTTCACCAATTCCTCGGCGTCGCACTCGTTTACGCAGAAACGCCGGGCAAGCGACATGAGCCCGGCCTTGTATTCGCTTACAAGCCGTTTCGCGCCGCTGTCGCGGTCTCGCCTTAGTTCTTCGACGATGTCCATCGTTCCGGAAATGAAATCCTCCCACGAAGATAAATGCGGTTGCGGAGGACAATGATAGTTCCGGAGGACGGATTTTCCGCCAAGACGGCTCAAAAAGCGGCGAGAAGACGCAAAATCGCTCCTACATCAGTTCTTCGGCAATCTGCCCGGCGCGGGCCATTTCGTCGCAAATGAAAAGGCCGTAGTGGATTTTGAGGTTGTCTTTCATGCCCTGCCACATTCCGTTCATGGCTTCGATTCTACCAAACGCCCAGCCAAATGCAAGTTTAAAGGTTGAAGAGTTGAAACAAGGGAAGGGTGAGAACTGACGCCCCAATGCCATCGAATTAAAAATCGGGGTGCGCGATGGCATAATTATGGTATAATCTAAACTCGGCATGGGACAGAAATCGCAAAAGGAAACAATCGGCGGCGAAGTCGTACTTAATGGCTCCGTCGAGCAGATTTCCTTTCGAAACGAGGAGTCCGGCTACGTGGTATGCTCCGTGCAGCCAAGCGACCGCGCAGGCGGCACTGTCACGGTCGTGGGCAACTGCGCCGCAATCTGGGTCGGCGAGGAGCTGACCGCGACAGGCAACTGGGTCAACGACTCCCGCTTCGGGCTTCAGTTCAAGGCGGACACGATGGTCTGCGTCGCCCCGACTTCGGTCGAAGGCGTCAGGCGCTTCCTTTCCGGTGGCCTGATCCGAGGCATCGGCAAGGTCAACGCCGACAAGATCGTGGCCAAGTTCGGATCCGACACCCTCCATGTCATCGAGCACGCGCCGCTGCGGCTTTTGGAGGTCGAAGGCGTTGGCAGGAAACGCTGCGGGATGATCAGGGACTCGTGGAGGCGGCTCAAGGGCGTCCGGGACGTAATGATATTCCTCCAGTCCCACGGCGTAGGCATGGGCCAGGCGACGCGGATATACCGCGCCTACGGGGACCAGGCGATAGCGATTGTCAAGAACAACCCGTACAGGCTGTGCCGCGACGTGTTCGGCTTCGGGTTCATCACCGCCGACGCGATCGCGATGAAGCTCGGCATCGCGAAGGATGCGCCGGAGCGGGCAAGGGAGGGCCTGCTGCACCATCTGCAGGCGATGCAGGACGAGGGGCACTGCTTTTGCGAGGAGTCGGCCCTGCTGCTTTCGGCGCAGGGATTTCTGGACATATCCGTCGAAAAACTCGCAGAGGCGCTATCGGCGCTAGTGGAGCAGCGGCGCCTTGTCCGCGACGGCCAGCGGATATACCTTCGCGAGCTGTACGACGCCGAATGCAACGTCGCCAGGCGGCTTCTCGCCATTGCCGCATGCCCGCTGCCGTTCAGGGGCATAGACGCCGACCGGGCGCTCGCATGGGCCGAGGCGAAGATGCGGCTCGTCCTTGCAGGGGCGCAGCGCCGCGCCATAGCAGCCGGCGTCGGCAACAAGGCGAGCGTCATAACCGGCGGCCCGGGCGTCGGCAAGACCACCATCATCCGCGCGCTAGTTGAAATTTTCGGGGTGCGCAGGCTGAACATCCTGCTATCGGCGCCGACGGGCCGCGCCGCCAAGCGAATGGCGGAGGCCACCGGCCGCGAGGCCGTGACAATCCACCGCCTGCTGAAGTACCTGCCGCAGAAACGCGCGTTCACCCACGACGAGAACAACCCCATCGACGCCGACGTCCTCATCGTGGACGAATCGTCGATGATCGACATCGTCCTGATGGACCAGCTCCTTCGCGCCCTGCCCGACAAGATAACGCTCATACTCGTCGGCGACACCGACCAGCTCCCCTCCGTCGGCCCGGGGAACGTCCTGCGGGACATAATCTCCTCCGGCGCCATTCCATGCACCCGGCTCGACACAATCTTCCGGCAGGACACGCGCGGCATGATCGTCCGCAACGCCCACCACATCAACAACGGCGAGGAGATGGAGGGCGGCGGCTCGGACTTCTTCTTCATCGAGACCCAGGAGCCGGACAGGATAGTCTCGCGCGTCTGCGACCTCGTGACATCGCGCATCCCCTCGAAGTTCCACATCCCGCCGCAGGACATCCAGGTCCTGACGCCGATGAGGCGCAACCAGCTCGGCGCGGACAACCTCAACGTCGTGCTGCAGAACGCCATCAACCCCGTGGGGCCGTCCCTCAGGCGCGGGCTTACGGTCTTCAGGCGCGGCGACCGCGTGATGCAGATGCGAAACAACTACGACAAGGAGGTCTTCAACGGCGACGTCGGCTTCGTGCGCGACATCGACGCCGAGGAGGAGACGCTCCGCGTGGATTTCGACGGGAAGTCGGTTGAATACGGGCGCGGCGAGCTCGACGAACTCGTGCTGGCCTACGCCTCCACCGTCCACAAGTCCCAGGGCAGCGAATACCCGGCCGTTGTGATGGTGATCGCGACGCAGCACTTCAAGCTCCTCCAGCGCAACCTGCTCTACACGGCCGTGACGCGCGGCCGCAAGCTCGTCTGCATCGTCGGCACCCACAAGGCGGCGGCAATCGCGACCCGCAACAACGAAGTCCGCTCAAGGCAGACGGCCCTCGCCGAACGACTCTCGACCCCTTCCGAAGGGGCGGCTACGATTTGACTTTCACCCAAACACAACACCAACAGCAAAGGCACTGAAATGTACACCGAAGTAAGGCACCCGCTCGTCCAGCACAAACTCTCGCTCGTCCGCGACAAGGAAACCGGAAGCAAGCTTTTCCGCGAGCTGATCGGCGAAATCTCAAAGTTCCTCGCCTACGAGGCCCTCCGGGAAATCCCGACGGAGCCCGTGGCCGTCGAGACGCCGCTAGAAGTCGCCCAGTGCCACCGCGTGACCTCGGAAATCGTCCTTGTGCCGATACTCCGCGCCGGGATAGGCATGCTCGACGCGCTGACGGACCTCGTCCCCAACGCGCGAATCGGCTTCCTGGGCATGTACCGCGACCCCGAGACCTCCGCCCCAATCGAATACTACGCGAAGCTCCCCGAGGCCAAGCCGGACTCCACGGCGATTGTAATCGACCCCATGCTGGCCACGGGCGGATCGTCCGCCGCGGCGGTCTCGCTGATCAAGGAGAAGGGCTTCAGGAAGATCATCTTCATCTGCATCGTCTCCTGCCCGGAGGGCCTCGCGACATTCTCCAAGGAGCATCCCGACGTCCCGATCTACACGGCGTGCGTCGACCGCCAGCTCAACTCGCACAACTACATACTGCCTGGCCTTGGCGACGCCGGCGACCGCCTGTTCGGCACCAAGTAGCGGGATTGAACGGCCCTGCCAGCTTTAGCAAACAGACACGGAGGCGACCATGGCAAAATGTATTGACGCGGAAGCCCTGCACCGCAGGCTCCGGAAAATAGTCGGCCAAGTGCAGGCCATTGACAGGATGGTGGACGAGGATGTCCCCTGCGAGGACGTGCTTTCGCTGATTCACGCGGCGAAGTCGGCGCTGTCGCACTGCGGCGCGCTGATCCTGCACGGCCACATCAGGCACTGCGTCCGCGACGGCGTCGAGCAGGGGGACATCGACGCCACGCTGGCGGCGCTGTCAAAGGCCATAGAGCGCTTCACGCACATGGACTAGCCGCGGGGCGGGCCCGCAGGACTTTTTCGGACCCGTCCGCAGCCACCCTTACGACCTCGCTGGGGAAGCCGCCCGGGCATGGCCCCCCGTCCACAACAACATCGCAGAGGGCGCAGAACGGCCCGTCGGCGACGGTAAGCTCCGCGACAGAGGGCTGGCCGGAAAAGTTCGCGCTGGTCACGCGCAGCAGGCCGCCGCACTCCGCAATTATCTCGCGCGCGATTTCGGAGTCCGGGACGCGGAAGCCCTCCGTCCCGCCGGGGCAGTCAAGGACAAGCGTCAGCGCACCTGGCCATCCGGCGGCGGCGAGTTCGCGGGCCCTTGGCGGCATGGCGGCGCCGCAGCGTTCCGGCGCCGACGCATCAGATGCCAGGAATGCGACGGGCTTGTCCTGGCGGCGCCCCTTTATCCGGTAAATCCGCTCCAGCGCATCCGGGAAATCCGGGTGCGCCGCGATGCCGTAGACGGTATCGGTGGGGAATACGGCCACGCCGCCATTCTTAAGCGCGGCGGCGGCCGCCTCGACAGCCTCGCGGCGGCTGCAGGCGCGCAGGTCGAACCTCTTCATGGCCGGCTACTTCGCGGCGGCGATTTCGGCCGCGATGCGGGCGTTGGCCTTCCCGACCTTTTCGGCGAGCGCCTTCTTGTGGGCGTCGAGGCGCGCGGCCAGGGCGTCGTCGGAAAGCGCCAGAATCTGCACGGCGAAAAGCGCGGCGTTCACCGGGCCGGCGGAGCCGAGCGCCACTGTGGCGACGGGGATGCCTGAAGGCATCTGGAGGGTCGCAAGCAGCGCGTCCACGCCGTTGAGGGCGCCCCCGGCGACGGGGATGCCAATGACTGGCAGGGTCGTATGCGCGGCGAGGATTCCCCCGAGATGGGCCGCGCCGCCGGCCGCGGCGATGATCGCCTTTAGGCCGCGCGCCCTTGCCGTCTTCGAGTATTCAGCCGCGAGTTCCGGCGTCCTGTGGGCCGAAATCACGCGCACCTCGCACGGCACGCCGAAGTCTGCGAGGGTGTCGTATGCCTTTTTCACGAGCGGCCAGTCGGAGTCGCTCCCCATCACTATTCCTACCATTTCGAATGAATTCCCTTCTAGTCCCGCACGTCCAGCGCCGCCATTTCCCCCGCCTCCATTCCAAGGTAGATGTCCAGGTAGTCGGGGGAGAACGCCGAGGCGTGCGGGTATATGAAGCAGTTTGGGGCCGAGCGGAGCGGGGAGTCCGCCGGCAACGGCTCCTTCTTGAAAACGTCAAGCACGGCGCCGGCGAGGCGCCCTTCGCGAAGCGCCGCCGCCAGCGACTCCTCGTCCACCGCATTTCCGCGCCCGAAGTTGTAGACGACCGCGGTATCCCGCATGAGCGAGATGCGCCGCGCGTCGATGATGTCGTCGGTCTCGGCGGAGGATGGCAGGAAGCAGACGACGTGGTCGGCTTCGGGAAGCAGGGAGTCGAGCCGGCCATAGGTCGCGGTCCGGACTTCCGGCATTTCCGCATCCAGTTCAGGATGGGCGGTGCGCGAGACTCCAATGACCCTTGGGCCGAACGGGAGCGCCATCCTGGCGAAGGCCCTGCCTATTTTGCCGAATCCGAGAATGAGGATCGTCGAGCCGGCGATGCGGCGCGACGTCCGCGCCATTTGGACTCTCGGCCAGGGGTCGGCGACGGCGCCGCCAAGCAGCCGCATCGAGTCGGCGCGTGGCAACAGGCCATGCGACATCGCCATGACGCACGCAAGGGCCGTTTCGCCCATGATGGCGCCGTGGAAGGCGCCATAGTGCACCGAAACGCCGGGGGGCGGGGCGATGCGGAAGTAGTCGCGCCCGGCGGCTGGCGTGAAAATGGCGCGGAGGCGGGGTGCCAACGCGAACCACTCCTGCCTGAATTCCCAGACAAGGGCGACCGCGGCGCCGTCGCGCAGCGCGTCGAGGAACTCGCCCTCGGTGCGGCAGACGCGGACTTCGTGGCGCCCCCGGAACTCCGGCAGATTGGGGAACGCCCGCGCCTGCCTCTCGGAAATGTCAAGGCACGGTATGCCCCACTGTAGATAAAACGCAAGCATGGCGCGAACCGGCCGTCCCGGGCATCGGGGCGCGGCCCCCGGGGCCGCGCAAAGTCGGGACGGCGGGCGGGCTACTTGTAGAACGCGAACTCGCCGCGGCGGTTGAGCCGCCAGGCGGCCTCGCCGGTGCCCTGGACCGCGGGGCGCTCCTCGCCGAACGAGCGGGACTGGATGCGCTGGGCGTCAATGCCAAGGCTGACGATGTAGTTGCGGACGGCCAGGGCGCGCTGCTCGCCAAGCGAAAGGTTGTATTCATTGGAGCCGCGCTCGTCGCAGTGGCCCTCGATGATCAGGACATATCCGGCGTTGCCGCGCAGGATTTCAGCGGCCTGCTGGATTTTCGCAATCTCCTCGGCGGGGAGCTGGAAGGAGTCGTAGCCAAAGTAGATCGGATCCACGGCGACGTCGTAGGCGCGGCTGTGCGTCTGGTCGAAGGGCGCCTCCGTCAGCGAAAGGCCGGTGTCGCCGTCAACCCAGTCGGATATCGCGACATCGTCGCCGTCGAGGTAGGATTCGTTCCCGTTGTTCTTTGGCTTGCTGCGGCATCCCGTGGCGGCGAGGGTTGCCACGGCCAACAGCGCTGTCATTATCCTGAATGCGTTCTTGTTCATGTTGTTGCCTCCGGTGTTGTTGGAAGATTGGGATTGGGCTTCGCCGGCTCGGGTGGCACCCGCGCCGGGCGGCCCGCTAGCGCATGGCTTTCGACCAGTCCGGCGCGCGCCAGTCGCCGGCGGGGAGGGATAATCTCACGGGCGGGTCGCCCATTGTGTCAATCACCCACAGCGAAGAGGCCCGGCCGTCGCTGCGGCTTGCGACGATGTGGCGGCCGTCCGGGGCCCAGGACGGATCCTCCCAGTCCCCGCTCTCCGGGGAGACGATTGTCTGGGAGCCGTCGGCCGGGTCGTAGACGACGATTTTGTAGTTGCCCTGCTTGGAGCAGTAGGCGATGCGGCCGCCTTCGCCCCACGACGGCGCGACATTCTGCGACCCGCGCGACGACACACGGGTGCTGCGCTTTGACTCGGAATCCATGACGTAGACCTGGGGCGTCCCGGACTCGTCGCTGACGTAGGCGATGCGGTTACCGTCCGGCGACCAGCAGGGCGACGCCTCGGCGCCGCGCGGGGTGTGCGTCTGGCGTATGGCGCGGCGGGTGGCCGTGTTGATGACGAAAAGCTCAGGGTTGCCGGGATGCGACAGGATCGCGGCGACGAGCCGTCCGTCCGGGGACACGGCGCCACCCGTGTTCAGGCCCGTGAAGTTCGCGAGGGGCGAGCGCCTGCCGCCGGAAGTTGCCACGCCGTAGATGCAGGCGTAGCCCCTGATGAAGCTTGTGTAGTAGATGGTGGAGCCGTCGGGCGTGAAGGCCGGCGACAGGGGCGACACAGGCTCGGAGGGGAACTTCTGGAGGGCGTAGCCGTCGCTGTCGCAGATGCAGATGCGCCCGCCGCGGCTCTCCTTCTCGACAAAGGCGATGCGCGTAGCGGCGATGCCGGCGCAGCCCT
This sequence comes from Kiritimatiellia bacterium, assembly GCA_017509565.1. Lineage (GTDB taxonomy): Bacteria > Verrucomicrobiota > Kiritimatiellia > RFP12 > JAAYLN01 > RGIG5952. The sequence goes on from JAFWPM010000168.1 coordinate 19,370, forward strand.
TGATGCGCCGCGTCATTTCGTCGGACAGCCTGTGGGCCTGCCAGCGCGCCTCGCGTATGCCGGCGGTGGTGTCGCCCCAGTCGAAGCTGCCGCCGTTCCAGCGGACGCGGACGCGCGTCGCGAGGGAGTCCCCGCCCTGCTGGGCGGCCGTCCCCGAAACTTCTATGCCCGCGCCGTAGCGGCCGCCGGCCACTTCGAACCACCCGGAGTTCGCGAGGTCCTGCCTGAGGACGGTCGCGAACAGGGCGCCGAGGTTGCCCGTCGTCTGGAGCGCGGCGAGCGAGACGGGATCCTTCCCGGACCCCGCCTCCTTTTCAACCACGAACGGGGTGACCGCCGTGGCCGTCGCGACCGCGAGGGACGCGTACGCCAGCGCGGCAATGATGCTTCTGGTGATTGAATGGCGAAATGTCATGGCGTCTGGCTCCCTCGTGGATTCCCGGCCGCCGTCAATGCGGCCGGACCGCGCCGGGGGCACGCCCCCGGCGCGTGACCGGATGCTAGGCGTTGTCGAGGGCGGCCACGCCGGGGAGCTCCTTGCCTTCGAGGAATTCGAGGGAGGCGCCGCCGCCGGTCGAAATGTGGGTCATCTCGGCCGCCCTGCCGCTCTTCTTGACGGCGCTGACGCTGTCGCCGCCGCCGATGATCGACGTGCCGCCGTTCGCCTTGACCGTGGCGACCGCCTCGCAGACGCCGAAGGTGCCCTTTGCGAGGGGCGCGAACTCAAAGCATCCCATCGGCCCGTTCCAGACGACAGTCTTGGCGCCCCTGATGGCCTCGGAGAAGAGCGCGACGCTCTTGGGGCCGATGTCAAGGCCCATCCAGCCATCGGGGATGTCGCCCTCGCAGATCTCCATCCTGATGTCGGACGCGTCCTTGGTCTCGGGGAACTTGTCGGCGATGACGTTGTCCACCGGAAGGAGTATCTTCACGCCCTTGGCGGCGGCGGTGTCGAGCATCTCCTTGCAGTAGGCGACCTGCTCGTCCTCGCAGAGCGAGGTGCCGATCTTCATGCCAAGCGCCTTCTTGAAGGTGTAGGCCATGCCGCCGCCGATGATGAGCGTGTCCACCTTCTGGAGGAGGTTCCTGACGACCGCGAGCTTGTCCGAGACCTTCGCGCCGCCGAGGATGGCGACGAACGGGCGGACGGGGTTGTCGACGGCGTCGCCGAGGAACTTGATTTCCTTTTCAAGCAGGAAGCCCGAAACCGCGGGGCGCAGGTAGTCGGCGATGACGGCGGTCGAGGCGTGGGCGCGGTGCGCGGTGCCGAACGCGTCGTTGACGTAGACGTCGCCGTAGGAGGCGAGCTTCTTCGCCATGGCGATCCGCTTCTCCTTGAGTTCGGCCTTCTTCGCCTTGTACTCCTCGTCGGTGAGGTGGATGCCCTTCTTCTCGTCGTCCTTTTTGACCTTGCCGTCCTCGGCCTTGTAGAAGCGGGTGTTCTCAAGCAGAAGCACTTCGCCCGGCTTCAGCGCCGCGACGGCGTCGTCGGCCGCCATGCAGTCCGGGGCGAACTTGACCTCGCGGCCGATGAGCTCCGCCAGGCGTTCGGCCGCCGGCTTGAGCGTGAATTCAGGCTCGAAGCCTTTGCCTTTCGGGCGACCGAGGTGTGACATCAGGACTAGCGAGGCGCCTTTGTCGAGGATGTACTTGATCGAGGGGAGAGCCGCCTGGATGCGGGTGTCGTCGGTGATCTTGCCGGAACCGTCCTTGGCCATCGGGACGTTGAAGTCAACGCGCATTACAACGCGCTTGCCGGTAAGTTCGATATCGCGGATAGTCTTCTTGCTCATTTTAAAAACCTTTCAAATGCCTTCCATTTTATCAAACCAGCCGCCGCCGCGCAAGCCTTCCGCGCGCGGGGCGTAGCAGGCGGACAGTGGCCAGTCATTAGCCGCTGGCGGCCGGCGGCCGGCTAAGGCCTTATGCGGCTCCTGACCTGTCCATTGTCATCCCATGTTAAGGATCAACGCAGAGGCGCAGCGACGCGGATGTTTCTGGCATTGTTTGCAAAAAGCCATGTGCAATCATCCCATTCAGGATATGGGCAAGTGGCGTCAGCGTTATTGTTCCCTGCGCATCTGCGTTAAAATACTTGTGGGGCGCCAGTGGTCCTGTCTATTCCGCCAAACAGCCCGCACGCCCCAACGCGGTTGGGAAATGGCAGGGGGGGCGGCCGCTTGACAAAGGATGCGCTTTTTGCCATGATGTTCGGCATGCGTAGCGACGATTCCATTGAAAACGCCCCGATGGCGGCCCATCCATGCGCGTTTGAGTTGATCCGGGCATTCTCTTCCCCATTCAGCCTTTCCAACCGACAGGCCCGGAGGCCATGAGCATCAAGGGGCAGTCCATGGACACGACAGCAGTGGGGCTTCCCGAATACGGGAACGTCGGGGAGGCGACGGTTGTGGACCTTTCGGCGGACGGCCTGCCGTTCATACCGGTGCTGGGGGAGGCGCGCTATTCGCATGTCGCGGCCGATCCCGACAGGCATGTGCACCCGGGCATGGTGGAGATACTTCTTTGCAGGCGCGGCCGCGGCATGACAATCGACTGCGGCGACAAGGTATATCCATTCCCCCCAGGTACAATCATGGCGCTGCAGCCTGGCGTGCCGCATGTGATCAAGCCC
>JAFWPM010000020.1 GCA_017509565.1 Kiritimatiellia bacterium
GGCGCGGGCTCGCTCGGGCGCGCGCTGATGGGCTACGAGGGCTTCCGCGAGCAGGGGCTGCAGATTGCGGTCGCGTTCGACACCGACCCGGCGCTGGCCGGCCACCAGGTGAACGGCGTCCGCATCCGACCGGCGGAGGACCTGCCCAAGCTCGTGCGGCGCCTCGCGATCAAGCTCGGCATCCTGACCGTCCCCGCGTCCGCGGCGCAGCCGTGCGCCGACGCGCTCGTCGCCGCCGGCGTGCGCGGCATCTGGAACTTCGCGCCCGTGCAACTCGCCGTCCCGACCGGGGTCGTCGTCCAGAACATGGACCTGGCGCAGCCCCTCGCCGTCCTCTCCCACGCGATCCGCTGAAACGCGCGTGGCGGGGTCCGCACCCCGCCACGCGCCGGCTTCCGGCTTCACATGCTCTCGCGGAAGAAGGCCGCGATGGCGTCGAAGGGGATGGCGTCCTTGCCGCCGCCGTCGTAGAGGTCGCAGTGGACGGCGTCCGGGACGAGGAGGAGGCGCTTGTTGTCCGGGGCAACGCCGGCCTTGAGGAGCTCGAGCGCGGTCTCGGAGAAGTAGCAGCTGTGAGCCTTCTCGCCGTGGACGAGCAGCACGGGCGTCTCGATTTCGCCTGCGTAGGCGAGGAGCTTCGTGTTGAGGAGCGAAAGGCCCGCCGAGACGGCCCAGCCGGTGGTCGAGCCGGGCGAGCGCTTGTGGAAGCCGCGCGGTGTCTTGTAGAAGGAGACGTAGTCCTTCACGAACTGCGGCGTCTCGTCCGTGAGGTCCTCCGGGTTCGGCAGGACGGCCGCGACGCGGCGGACGGCTACCTGCCCGTCCTCGGCGCGACCGGGAGGAACGTCTGCTGCGCGCGCTTCCCCGTGACTGCCGCCGACTGGGCGAAGTTTTCCGGCGCGGAAGTCCCCGCCGGCAAGGCGAACCACCCCGCCACGGGCGTTTCCGCCGCCGATGCGGAGCGCTACTGCGCATGGCTTTCGGAGAAGGATCCGGCGCACGTCTACCGCCTCCCGACCGAAGAGGAGTGGGAGCTCGCCGCCGGCCACATGCCGAAGGACGCCGACTTCAACTGCGGCGTCGGCAACGCCACCACGCCCGTGGACGCCTACGCGAAGACCGAGGGCGCATGCGGCGGCGCGGACTTCTGGGGCAACTGCTGGGAGTGGACCTCGACCGCGCGCCCGGACGGCGGCCGCGCCGTGAAGGGCGGTGCCTTCGATTCGCCCCGCACCGCCTGCCGCACCGAGGCCCGCGCCGAATCCCGCGACCCCGCCACGGGCCATCCCAACGTGACGCTGCGCGTCTTTCGCGAAGACGCTCCGTCGCGCTAATGCCGCCCCGGGCGCGTGGCGGGGTGCGGACCCCGCCACGCGCCGGTGAAGCGCCGAAGCCGCCGCGCCGCAGGACGCGGCGCAGACGGCTTCCAACTTCCGTGTTCGGGAGCGGTCAGGGCTTCAGGCAGGAGAGGGGGCAGACGTAGATGCCGTCCTCCTTGCGGCGGTAGGCGTAGTCGCCGACGGCCGTGAGGACCATGCGGAACGCCGGCGCCTTCATCGCGTCGACATCGATCTTGCCGGAGAACGCCAGCAGGTTTTCCACGCCTTCGGCGACAAGCCGGTCGCCGCCGAGCTTGATTTCGACGAGACCGTAGGCGCCGTTGCGGAGATGGACGACGGCGTCGCATTCGAGCCCGGAGGCGTCGCGGTAGTGCGCGACGCTTCCGGAAAGGGTTTCGGCGTAGACCCGGAGGTCGCGGATCGCCATCGTCTCGAAGAGGAAGCCGAACGCCGTCAGGTCGGACATCAGGCCGCCCGGTCCGAGCCCGAGGGAGGCCGTGGCGACGGACGGATCGACGAAGCAGCGCGTGCCGCTCGTGCGGACCGGGGTCCGGCACCGCAGGTTCGGGCACCAGGCCGGCACGTCTTCGACGACGAAGAGCTTCTCGAGGGCGCTGCGGTAGGACGCGACGGTGTCCTCGTCCGGCGCGTCGATTCCGCCGCCGGCCATGTCGAGCTTGATGGCCTTGAGGTTCGCCTGCGTGCCCTGGAGCCGCGCGTAGGAGCGCAGGAGTCGGCGGGTGCGCGCCGGGTCGCGCTTCACGCCGTCCACGCGGGAGACGTCCTCGTCCGCAACAGAGTCCACGTAGTCGAAGGCGAGGTCGAGGGCGACGTTCCCCTTCCGGAGAACGGCCTGCGGCCATCCGCCGCGGCAGGCGAGGAACGCGGTCTCCTCCAGTTCGCGGCCCATGGCGCGTGCGCTCTCCGGCGCCGTTCCCGAAAACAGGTCGGCGAGGGAAATCGCCCCGCTGGACTCGCCGCTCTCCCAGAGTGTCATCGGGCGCATGGTGAGGCGGGAGATCCGGCCCGTTCCGCTGTGGGTCTTCTCCTCGGTCTTCGGGGGAACCACGCTGCCCGTCAGGATGAACTGCCCGGGGCCGTCGGTGTGGTCCACCGCGTGGCGGACCGCGTCCCAGAACACGGGCGCGACCTGCCATTCGTCGAGGAGCCGCGGCTTCGCGCCTTCGAGAAGCGACGTGACGTCGATCGACGCCATGTCCAGGAGTTCCTTGCGTCGCTTCGGGTCGCCCATGTAGAGGGCGCTTTTGGCGACCTGTTCGCAGGTCGTCGTCTTGCCGCACCATTTGGCCCCTTGGACGAGAACCGCCCCCATCCCTTGGAGCTTCCGGGCAAGGAGGTCGTCCGCAATCCTTTTCGCGTATCGTTTCATGACGGCGGATTCTATCGGATTTCCTTGGGATTTGTCAAGATATTCGGTAGTTTGTTGATTTTTTGTTCGGGAGTTTGTTGGTAAAACATTCGGGAGTTTATTGACAAAATGTTCGGCGAGTTGGCGATTTTTCGTTCGGCGAGTTGGCTTTTCTTTGTTCGGCGAGTTGGCACCCCGCTGCGCCGGTGAAGCGCCGAAGCCGCCGCGCCGCGGACGCGGCGCGGGCGGCTTCAAACTTCCTACGCCTCGTGGACGCGCTTGCCGGTGACGTGTTCCGGGACGAGCGCGAAAACGAGGACGGCGGCGCCGGCCTTGCGGATTTCCTCCTCGATGGCGGCTTCGTCCATCGGGAAGCGCCGGCACAGCTTGCGGCAGAACTCCAGCGCAGCCTCGTGGTCGTCCACGAACTCGACGTGCCCGTGGACGACGACGCTGCGGAACGTGAGCGCCCAGGCCGGCGGGCGCGTCGCGTCGTGCGTCCCCTCGTCGATGGCGGTGAAGCACGCACGCGGATCGCGGCGCAGGGACTCGACCTTGTGTCCGGCCTTGCCGCCGTGGAAATAGAGCCGCCCGCTCTCTTCGTCGTAGAACGGGTTGACGTAGACGCAGTAGGGGCGGCCGCCGTCGCCGGTCATGGCGAGGACGCCGCGTTTGGCGGTGCGCAGCACCTCGCGGATTTCCTCTTCGGAAAGTGCCTGCCTTTCGCGGCGCATGGGACGGAAAGAGCTCATGCGAGCGCCTTCTCCGCCATCGCTTGTCCGGCGGCGCGGGCGGCGGCGAGGTCGGACTCCCAGTGGGCGTCGCGCCAGGCGAGGTGGGCGTCGGGCTGGAGGCCGTCCATCGCGTAGCGGGAGTAGTCCTTCACCTGGACGGTGCTGTGCGCCTCGACGAAGGCGGGGGCAGGGTCGCCGACGCCGCGCGCGACGGCGCCTTCGAGGATGGCGAGGTGCTTGCGGATGTCCGGCATCATCGACTCCGGCGCGTTCATCGAGTAGATCCACGCGAGCGGCTTCTTCTTCGGCGCGGCGCAGGAGAAGTCCGTGTAGCGCAGCCACGGGAAGACGAGGCGCTCGAGAAAGGCGCGGGTCATCGCCGTCCACTCGGAGAAGTAGATCGGCGAGGCGATGGCGAGGCCGTCCGCGTCGTTGGCGGCGCGGAGCGCGTCCGTAAGGCCGTCGCGGA
>JAFWPM010000169.1 GCA_017509565.1 Kiritimatiellia bacterium
GGCCGGCGCCGCCGAGGGCCACGCCAAGCCGTGCGTCCCAGGCGCGGTACGGGTCGCCGATGGCAGAGACGTTCGGGGCGCCGCGGCGCGGGTCGCGGAGTTCCGATTCGGCGAGCGCGACATGGGCGTCCGCGGGGAGCGGGGCGATGTCGCGGCGGAGGAAGAGGCAGAGGGCCGCGCGTTCGGCCGCGATCGCTAGCGGGTCACCCGCGATGTCGAAGTATCCCATCTGCCCGCCCGGGGAAACGATCCCGCCGAGACCGTGCGACCATGTGAAGCGCCACATTCCGCCCCAGTCCTGGAGCGCCCCGAGGGCGCCAGCGGCAATGCCTCCGACGCCACGGTAGCGGCCTGGCCCGCAGTAGTTGAACTCCGTGACGCACATCGGCTTGTCCATCATGCGCTTGAAGAGGACATCCGCGGCGCCCGCGGCGGGGCGCAGCACGGGGTTTACATTGGGGCAGCTCGACGGCAGCCGCCACGGCTTGCCAAGAAACTGCGGGTGGTCTACATAGAAGTGGGCGTCCACGTAGTCGAAGTCGCGTCGCGCAAGCGCGTATTGGACAGGTTCGTACCACGACGACAGCGATGACAGCGGCGCCTTGCAGCCGAGCTCTTCGCGCACGAATCCCGCGAGGCGCGCGAATAGCGCGGCTTCGCGTTCGGCGAGGAAAATCGCGAAGGCGGCCGAGTGGCGGTTCGCCGGAGTGGAGCCATCCAGGGCGTAGAGGGCGTCCGGGATTGTCGCCGGGATGCCGTCGAAGGCCGGGTTGCCGGCCTTCGACGCCAGCCACGCCTCCCATGCCTCCTGTACGCCCGGGACTTCGCGGAGGGCCTCGGCGCCCCAGTTGCCGAGATTGCCCTCGTTGATCAGCGCGAGCGTCGCGAGGGCAGGTTCTTCGGCCAGGGACCGGCCCGTGTATGGGTTTACATGGAGGAGGAAGTTGCGCGACCAGGCGCACAGGTTTGAGTAGGCGGGTTCGCTGAAGGCGCAGTATATCTTGTACTTGTCGGCCGGGACAGGCCCGTCGCGGTCGACCCCGATCGCGCGCCATGGTATGACATGGGCGCGGGAGACGTAGAGATCGGTGGTGATGTAGATGCCGTGGCGGACGCACGCCGCCACGAGCATGTCCAGCTTCCCCTGGAGTGCCGGGTCGGGAATTACGCCTTGGTCCGCAAGCGGGCCGGCTTGCCCCGCGCCGCACTCGCCTGTCCGGATCTTCCCATCCCCGGAGACCATCCAGCGTTCGTGGTGGTGGATTCGAAGCGAGTTGTAGCCGATGCGCGCGAGATTCGAGGCGAAGCGCTCCGCCTGCCCCATTGTGTCGGGCAGGTTGGCTGTGCCGCACAGGTTCACGCCGAAAAAGCGCTGCGGGGCCCCCGGCAGGCCCTCGAACTCGAAATGCCCACCCGCCGGCAGCACCCGCCCGAATTTCCCGGCCGGCTCATGGTGCGGCACCACGCCGGTGAAATCAAGCGCCGAGCCGGGCTCGATCCAGGGGTCGTAGCGGAATGGGATCCAGCCATCACCGGCTTCAATCCTCACATGCCCGCTTGAGACGAGCCCGGGCCCGCCCAGCCCCGCTCCCGGAATCTGGAACGTCGCCCGCACGGCGTAGGCCCGGCCCTTTTCAACGCGACCCTTGGCAAGAAAAAAGCGCAGGGCCACATTGTTGTACCCGTAGAACCGGTCGTCCTGGACGAGAATTTCGGTCGGTTCCGCGAACACGACCTCAAGCAGCGCCCGCCCGTCATGGGCCGTCGCCGCCAGGCGCGAGACCCTGCCCTCGAAAAGCCGGCCAGCGGGGCCCCTTGCCTGCGGGATGTCCAGGACGCGCGAGTCAAGCGCGATTTTCCCCCCAGCGAGTTCGCGGGCGTCAATTGAGCACCCGATGAAAGCCTCCGAGAAGTACCCGCCATTGGCCGCCACGACGCTCCAGTCGGCCGCGATTGCGCCGGAGGCGGTTGTGTGGAAGCGGCCGGCGCCCTCAAGCGAGGCGGCGTGGCCGCCGGAACCGGCGCGCAGCGCGAATGGCAGGACAAAGGGATCCTCCACGGTGCCTGCGCCAGTCGTCTCGCCGGTTCCAACGGAACCTGCCGCCAGCCAGGACTTGTCGTAGGACTTCGGCGCCACGACAGCGCCCGGAAGGCTCAGCCTGCCCCCGAACTCAACCTTCGCCGCGGAATCCGCGAAAGCCCCCGCCGCATGGACCGCGAAAAGTGCCAGAACCGCACCAACCCTGCTGGAAAAATCCGCCATTGCCTTACCCTGAATGAATGTTGAACAAAGATTGACCGAACACACCTATTTTACAAATCCAGGGCGGAGCGGGCAATCACCGAACGGACAAAAAAAAAGTTGTCACGCGAACACTTGACTATTGTGGTATAATAGGGGTCCATTTTCGGATGCGCCGCACCTTTTCCGATGCGGCGCGTCAAATCCCCCATTCCGACCCGACGGGCCACGGCCCCTCTTTTCCAAACATCAAACCATAGGGCA
>JAFWPM010000170.1 GCA_017509565.1 Kiritimatiellia bacterium
ACCGCCGCTGCCGCCGTAGCAGCCGATGGCCGCCGACGCACACGAGCCGCCGTTGCCGCCATTGCCGCCTCCGGTAGAGTCCACGTGGCTGCTGCCCGCATCCGCGCTGCCGCCCCAGTCGGCATTGCAACGCCAGCTGCCGCCGTCTGCGCCGTTGGCCGCGTTGCCGCCCGTCGCGACGAGTTTGCCGCCACCCGTGACGACAAGCGTCCTGCCGGACAGCACGCGAATGCCCGCGTCGCCCGCGTTCGTCCCGTTCGAGTTGCCGCCGGCGACAGTGAGCGTCACGCCTTTTTTAATGTAGAGGACAACAGTCGCGCCGCTAGCCACACTAAGACCCGGCCCGGTGCCGGTGTTCGTCAGCGTCAGGTCGGACTCCACCTTGTACACGGTGTTGTTCGCGAGCTCCCTGCCTGCGTCGCCCGAGCCGAGCGTGTAGATGGAAGTAAACCCCGCCAGCGCCGCCATCGGCATGGCTGCGGCCAGGGTTAAAATTGCCATTGTCCTGAAAATTTTCATCGATTCTCCGTAATGCCGGCTTTCCGCCCACCTTGGTTACACGCGGAACTTTGGATGATTACAGGTTCCAGAAATCGCCATGGTTGGAATTTTTGACTATTTCCACGGAAATAATTATAGCAAACTTCCTACTACATGTGTGCGCGCGGACGCATGGACGTGTGCGCGCGGGAAATGCCCGGAGTGTTTCGGCCGCGATGCCACGGGTCGCAAGGGCATCGTTGCCCACTTGCTTTCCCTGCGCCTTTGCTTCTCTGAGTTAAAAAACAAATCCCGTCTAAGAATGGCATTTCGAAAGTCGATGGTCGGCAATGGGTTGTCGGATGTCGGATGTCGGTGCTTTTCTCTTGACAGGATTAACAGGATTCACCCTAAAAGTCGCAGTTAAAGTGCCACGGAGGCACGCCTGCGTGGGAAAGCCCGTTCGGGTCAACTGCGATTTTTAGGTTGTCAGCGACTTTGGGGCCCAGCCCCCAAACCTGGGGCCACATCACCGCAACGAGGCTATGAAGTCCTTCATCTCGCCGACGGTCTTGCCCTCGATGCACATCCTGTGCCAGATTTCAAGGTTGATCAGTATCCAGATGCGGAAGTTATGGTCCGCCTTGCCACCGATGTGCTCGTCCACGAGACGGTTTATCGCCTCCTGCCTGAAGAGCCCGAGTTCGACAAAGCGGGACTGCCTGAAGAGGTTACGCTGGAATTGCGCGAGGTCTGTGCGGAGCCACTTGGCGATCGGGAAGCCGAAGCCCTGCTTCGGGCGGTCGACCAAATCCGCGCCCATGTAGCGCTTGGCGACGTTGCGCAGGATGTATTTGAGCCCGCGCCCCGTCCCGCGCAGCTTGATCGAGCACGGCAGCGACGCGGCGAACTCCGTGACCTTGTAGTCAATCAGCGGCGGGCGTATTTCGATCGAATGCGCCATGGACATCCTGTCCGAAATCGCAAGGAGCTGGTCGGGGATGCGCGTCATGAGGTCGGTGTAAAGCATCTTGTCAAGATACTCGTCCGCCGTCCCGTCATCGAAGTACTTCAGTATCTGGCGCACCGAATCCGTGTCGGCTATCTGGCGCACGGCCGATTCCGTGAAGAGCTCGTCCTTCTGCTCCTGCGTGAAGCGCAGGACGCTCATCGAGCGCGCGTAGGCGTCGCCGGGCGTCGCGGCATGGCCGCCGACGTCGTTTAGCCAGCGCAGCTTGCCTGCGATGCTCTTGTAGCCGAACGACTCCGGAATCAGCCCTATTGCCGGCGACAAGACCCTGCGCCGCAGGAATGCCGGCAGGAGCCCGTATATCCGCGCGAGCTTCTGCCCGGCGAAGCGGTCGTACCCGGCGAAGTTCTCGTCGCCGCCATCACCAGACAGGACTACCTTGTCGTATTTCGCGGCCACCTGGGAGACGAGGTAGACGCCGACACCAAACGGGTCCGCAGGCTCGTCCATGTGGAATATCATCTCGGGTATGGTGCCGATCAGGTCGGCCTCGACGGTCTCGGTCTTCCAGTCCAGGCCATATTGGCGGGCGATTTTCTCAGCCCATGGCAATTCGTTGATCTGGTCGTTGACGCCGATTGAGAAGGTGTGGAACTTCCGCCCTGTGATGCGGGCGGTCATGGCGGTAATCAGCGACGAGTCTATTCCGCCGGAAAGGAAGGTCCCGACGGGGACGTCCGAAAGCAGATGCTGCGATATCGTGTCGAGCAGCAGGCGCTCCAGGCTGTCCGTGAGTTCCTTCTCCGTCCCGCTTACTTTGTTGTGGAAGGTGTCGAGTTTCCAGTAGCGCCGTACCGTGAGCTTGCCGCCCTCAAGGATGGCGTAGCTGGCGGCCGGGAGCTTTTTGACGCCGAGGAAAAGCGAATGGTCGTCCGGGAGGTAGCGGAGCGACATGTAGTGCCAAAGCGCCTCAAGGTCAACCTGGCGCCCGAGTATGCCGGACGCGAGGACCACCTTCGGCTCGGAGCCGAATGCGAAAGCATCGCCGGAGGATGCGTAGAACACGGGCTTCTGGCCCATGTGGTCGCGGGCGAGGACGAGTCGCTTCCCCGGCGCGTCCCAGATGGCGATGGCGAACATCCCGCGCAGCTCCTTGAAGCACTCCTCGCCCATTTCCTCGTAAAGGTGGAGGACGACCTCGACGTCCGTGGAAGTTTTGAATGCGTGCCCCCGCGCGAGAAGCTGGATGCGCAGTTCGGGGCTGTTGTAGATTTCGCCGTTGGCGAGGAGCTGGATTGTCCCCTTCTCGTTGGAGATGGGCTGGTGCCCGCCCGCGAGGTCGTTGATGCTAAGGCGGCGCTGGCCAAGTGAAATGACGGAATCCGAGTAGAAGCCCTCGTCGTCCGGGCCGCGGTAGGCCATGATGTCGGTCATGGCCTTGATCCGGCTCTCATGGTTTTCGCAAATGAGTCCTGCAATTCCGCACATTGTGGTTGGTCTCCTGGAAATGAAAAGCCGCGCCAGGCTGGCGGCTAGTAGTACTTGATCCGCGCGTCGCGTATTACGCGGCGGGCATTGTCGTCGACGGAGGCGCGGCCAATCGAGGCAAGAAGCCCCACTATGACCATCGAGGCCATCAGGCTGGAGCCGCCGGCGCTGGCGAATGGCAGGGCAATGCCCTTGGTGGGGAGGCAGCCCGTGACCATGCCGATGTTGAACGCCGCCTCGAATGAAATGGTGACCGTCGCGCCAAGGGCGAGGAAACTCCCGAACCGGTCGTTGGCGTGGTAGGCGATGTAGATGCCGCACACGAGCAGCGCCATGTACGCGACGACCATCGACACCGTGGCCCCGATGCCGAACTCCTCGGCCGCGATGGCGTAGATGAAGTCGGAGTTGGCCTCCGGCAGGTAGTAGTTCTTCTGGATGCTGCGGCCAATCCCCCGGCCGCCCATCCCACCGCGCGCAAACGCCTCAAGCGACTGCTCGACATGGTATGCGGCGGCGCTCTCGGTGGCCCTGCCCATAAACCTGTTGAAGGTGACCATCACCCTCGCGCGCTTGTTCTCGTTGTTCACGAGCATCACGGCGACGACGGCCATTGCGACAGCGCCGCCAATCACTATCCAGCGCTTCCTGACTCCGGCCGCGAGCATCACGGACGCCGCGCCAACGCACATGACCATGGTCGCGCCCAGATCCGGCGAGGCGAGCACCGGGGCGATGAAGGCCGCCGCCACCCCCCCGGGAATCAGCACGCCCCGGACGAACTCGCCGGAACGCGGGCCAATCGCGCTATACCATGCGGCCAGCGCCATCAGCATTACGATGCGGGCGAACTCGGATGGCTGGAGCGATACGCCGCCTATGTTGATCCAGCGGCGCGAACCATTGACCGCATCCCATTTGAAGACAAGCAGGCAAGAGGCAATCGCCACGGCCGACAGGGCCGCAAGCACGGCCCGGCTGCGCCAGAACCTGTAGTCAACGGTCACGCAGAATGCGCCCATCACCAGGCCCGCCGCGGCCGCGATGAGCTGCTTGAAAAGAACCGGAGCGGCGCCGCCCCTCTGCGCGGTGCTGGCAGTGTAGACCAGTACCAGCCCGAAAAAGAGGAGCGATGCCGCCACCATCCAAAGCGCGGTGAGGGCGTTGCGCACTTCGCGCGCCTCGCTACTTCGCCGCGGGAACTATCACCGGCGTCCCGGCCGGAAGTATCTTCGTCGGGCTCTCAAGGTTCGGGTTGAGCCTGAGCAGCTGCGCGATGCTCATCGTGCGGTTGACGGCTATCGTGAAGAGATCCTCCTCGCCGTTTGCCAGATAGACGGTCGTCTCAGCCCCGGCTGCCTCCTTCGCGGCGTTCACCAGCGGGGCGGCTCCCGCCGTCACCTCCTCCTTCACGCCTGTGTCGGACGGGATCTCGGGCAGTTCGGGGACATCGGTCGAGACGGTCGGCGGCGCGACCTTGATGGTTTGCGCCTCGGCCTTGGGGGCCGGCGCCGGGGTCGCCTTTGTCTGCGCGGGGGCGCTGGAACCCTTGGCCGCCGCCGTCTTCCCGGGGATGTTCAGCTTCTGCCCGACCTTGATGCGGTCGTAGTCAATCCCGGGGTTGGCGGCCTTCAGCGCCTTCACGGTGACATTGTACTTGCCCGCGATCTTGCCGAAGATTTCACCCTTCTTGACGACATGGACGCCGGAGGAGCCGGAGGACTTGTCGGCCGATGCGGACGCGGCAGTCTTCCCGGGGATGTTCAGTTTCTGCCCGATCTTGATGCGGTCGTAGTCGATCCCGGGGTTGGCGGCCTTCAGCGCCTTCACGGTGACATTGTGCTTCGCCGCGATCTTGCCGAAGATGTCGCCCTGCCTTACGACGTAGGTCGACGAGCCGGAGGCCTTCGCGGACACCGGCGGCGCGATAGTGAAGCCCTGCCCGACGTATGGGCGCCCCTGCGAGAGTTCCGCATACGGGTCGGCGTGCTCCTGCCAGTATTCCGGGGCCTTGGGCGGCTGGGCCTCGGGGTAGATTACATTGCCCGGCTGCTGCGGCGCAAGGGCCGCCGGCATTGGGTTCTCGCCCGTCGGGATCGTCATGTCGGGTTCAAGCTCGCCTGCGCCGCCAAAGGAGGCCTGTCCGCGAGATATGCAACCAGAGGCCAGCGCAAGGCCAAGACCGAGGCCGAAAACACCAGCGTATTTAATTTTTACCATTGTTGTCAACTCCATGTTCAAGTTACAGTTGTTCAGATTGTCCGCGCGACGCATCCGGCGAAGTCCCTGCCCCGCTCGTCGCATCCGCCATATTGGTCGAATGAGGCGCAGCCCGGAGCCAGCAGGACAGCCTCCCCGGCGCGCGCGTCGCGCGCCGCCGCCGCGACCGCCTCCGGCATCCCGCCGCACTTCTCGCATGGCACTGCGTCGCCCCACGCGAAAAACAACCTTTCGGAAGCCTCACCAATAAGATACACTTTTTTCGCGAATTTTGCCACTATGCCTTTTACCGTTTCAAGATTTTTCTCCTTCAGGCGTCCTCCGGCAATGAGGCGGGCGGGCCTTCCGGCCATCTCCAGCGAGGCCGCAAGCGCCGCAAGGCTTGTCGCCTTGCTGTTGTCGATGTAGACGACGCCGCCCTTTTCCGCGATTTTCCGCATTCTGTGCTCCAGCGGCTCGAAGCACTCGAATGCGGCGAGGACGCCCTCCCGCCCGACGCCCGCCGACGCAAGCGCGACCGAGGCCGCGCGCGCCGCCGGCGCAAGCACCGGGTTCGCAAAATACCCGGTCCGCGCCTCAACGGCCGCCGTCCCGTCCGTCCTGCCCAGCGCGACTATGCCGCCCGGACCCGCCGAACGCCCCGTCTCCTCCGCCTCCTCCGCAAGGCGCCCGGCTTCCCGCACGCCCATTTCCAGCGCCTCGCGAAGCGCCCCGGCCTCGACTATCGCGGCGTCGTCCGCGCCGTCGTA
>JAFWPM010000171.1 GCA_017509565.1 Kiritimatiellia bacterium
CTAGGGTGAGGATCTACCACTACGGCTCCGCGACGATCGGCGCGAACGACGGCCGCAAGGCCACCTGGTTCCGCACGGGATACCGCATCTTCCTGCGCAAGTGGTATTCCTTCCCGCGCCTGCGCGGGCTGCCGCCCTTCCTCGGGGGTGTCGCGTGGCACCTAGTACACGGTCGCTTCGGCCTCGTGGCCGGTTCGGTGCAAGGCTACTTCGAACCCGTTTCCATCACAAAACGATGAACAACACGCCGGCGACCTACTTGCGCAAGCTCCGCGTCTGGGGATGGCGCGGCGTGCTGTCCTATCTGCGCATCCGCGCCGAGGACTTCGCCAACCGGCGGACAATCCTCCGCGCCGCGCGGCGCAGACCCGGCACCACTCCGGTTCGCGGCATCACGGTGGTCGCGCCGCTGTCGATGAAATACAGCAACAGCAAGACGGTGCGCGACTTCGTCTATGCGCTTAAGGCTGCGGGCATCCCCTTCCAGACCTTCGACACAAACCGCCGGCCCGAGGTCCCCGCGGAGGATTACGCGGACATCCTTACGCCATCGGGAGACTTCGATCCACGCCGGTACGACCATGTCGTCGAGATGTTCAAGAGCCCGTTTCCGGACGGGCTCGTCCCGCATCGCGCGCGCATCGCCTTCTGGGAAGGGGAATCGGGCATGCTCGAGGTGTTCCCGTACCTGGCGAAGCCCGATCCTGTCATCGCCATGTCTGACTTCAACGCGAAGCATTTCCGTCGCGAACTGCCCGCGTCGACGCCCGTCTTCAAAATCGTCTATCCGCTACCGCTCGACGTGGCGGGGTTCGACCCGCCGGACGCGGTGCGCGCACGGTTCGGAATTCCGGACGATGCGTTCGCCGTCTTTTACAACTTCGATCTCGGCTCCTACTACCGCAAGAACCCCGAGGCGGCGATCCGCGCCTTCGCCGAGGCCTTTCGCGACGAGCCGCGTGCGCGCCTTGTCTTCAAGCTCAAGTGGGCCGCCGAGCACGCGGACAAGGTGGCTCGGATGGAGGCGCTCGCCGCGGAGCTCGGAATCGGGGAGCAGCTGGTGCTCGTCCGGGGCTATCTTTCGCGCCGCGACCTCCATGGTCTGGCGAACGCATGCGACTGTTATTTTTCGCCGCATCGCGCCGAAGGATTCGGCATCGGCATCGCCGAGGCGATGCTGCTCTCCAAGCCGGTGGTCGCGACCGACTGGAGCTCGACGACCGAGTTCTGCCGCCCGGAGCATTCGATTCCCGTCCCGTATCGGATGGTTCCGGTGAAGCCGGGCGAATACTTCACGTCCATGAAGGAGTGGGCGGAGATCGATGTGCCCGCCGCCGCCACCGCGCTACGGCGGCTTTTCGAGTCGCCTGCTCTGCGAACGGAACTCGGCCGGAAGGCGCGCGCGTTCGTCCTGGACCACTTCTCCGTCGCTGCCGTGAAACGCGACGTCGAGGCGTTTCTCGATGCCTAGGGGTCGGCGACGGCGAAATCCTCTTCCTGCACGGACTGGTCGCGGGACTTGATCGGGAGACGCGGGACGCGGCCCATGAAGGACGCCCAGCCGGAGAAGGTGCTCGGCGGGCCGATGATGGCGTCGCAGAGCGACATTGCGTGCATCGCCGAGACGGGATGCTCGGGGCCGGGCCGGGCGTCGAGGCCTGCAAAGGTCTCGACGGGCGGCATCGCGTCCGAAAACAACAGGAACCGCGTACGGCCGGAATGGAGCGCAGCGGTCTGCTCCATCCAGCGGCGGTAGTCGGCGGGGGCGTAGAAGTAGGCGCCGCCGTTGAACTTCGCGTAGTCCGTGAGGCGCATGTGGACGGCGACGAGGCTGTCCGCGCCCTCGCGCGCCGCGGCGACGCTCGCCTCGGCGGGTTCGCGCCATTTCGCGACGGGGCGGAAGAAGCGGCGGATCGCATCGGCGTGCTTGCGCGTCGCCTCGCGGTCGCGGAACGCCCACGCGCCGCAGAAAAGGACGCGAAAGCGCCGCTCCCGGTCGAGGAATGGCTCATCGTCCATGTGTACGTCTCCGCCGCCGCGGTCGAGGCCGAAAAGCTCGAACCAGAACGACACCGGCCACCGCCGCTTCGCGGCCCCTTCGACACGCGGGCCTTTCGACGAAACAAAGTGGAGGAATGGCTTTCCCCGCGTGCCCTCGAAATAGCGGTTGTAGGGCCAGAAGGCCAGGTGCCAGTAGGAGCCGCCGTGTTCCTCCGCGTGGGCGAGGAAGTGCGCCGCCAGCAGCAGCCGGTTGCCCATTCGTCCATAGGGGAGTGGCGTAACGATCATCGAGTGAATTCCGTCTTCGGAACGGACCAGATCTTGAACTCGTCGATGAGGAAGGGAACGTGTCCGCCGGAGGAACCCCAGCCGTTTGAAGGCGTGGGGAAGGCGAGCTTTGCGAAACGGCCCGGAATGGCTTTCAGGTGCTTGGCTCCGAACGCGATGGTCTGGCGGCCCTGCGTCGAAAGGGGCTTGCCGTCCAGATAGACCGCCACGACGGCCGGGCCGCCGTCGGGTGCCTTCGTCCCGGGAAGCCCGTCCGCGTCCCACGCGACGGCGTAGTGATGCCAGCCGAACGGGTCATCCTGGATCGCATCGTAGGCGCCATGTCCGAAGAACGGATTCGTCGCCCACGAGCAGTGGTTGACCATGCCGCACAGGCCGCTCATGCCCATGCCGTCATTGGACGTGAACTGCATGTGCGTGGAGCACCACGGCGGCGTTTCGCCTCTCTCGTGGAGCCAAAGGCCGAAGAAGCGAAGGTTGCCTTCGCGAGCGGCGAAGGCGGGCTGCTCCTCGCGCTTTGCCCAGAACTCGATCGTACCGCGGGGACCGAGGATGCCGGGTTCGAAATCGACCTCCGCCGCGGGTTGGTCTGCGAAGGTGCGCAGCGCATTGCCCTTCCTGCCGGCCACGAACGAGCCGCCGAGGAGGCGGCCGGCGGGGCCGGCGGCGGGGGAGGAGATGGCACTCGCGTCGTCAAACGTACAGTGGTACAGGAGGGTTGAAGGGGTTGAAGATGTTGAAGGGTTGAAGGAGATGGACGAGACCGCGCGGAGAGGGAGACGCACGCGACCGAG
>JAFWPM010000172.1 GCA_017509565.1 Kiritimatiellia bacterium
CAAGGCGACCCCCGAGGCAGCGAGGGCGGCGCATTTCGATGCGATCCACTTGGCTTCGTCAGCCGCGTCGTCGCCGAGGTAATACAGCGGCGCCGCGCCGGATGGGCGCTCCGCCGAAAGATCCTTCGGGATGCGCTCGACGTTCTTCGAGACAAGCGAGTTCACGGCGGCGACTATTTCCGGCGTCGAGCGGTAGTTCCGGAGCATCTGGACGGTGCGGCACGGCTGGAACTTGGCGTCGAAGTCGAGGAGGAAGCGGACATTGGCGCCGCGCCACGTGTAGATTGTCTGGTCGGGGTCGCCGACGACGAAAAGGTTGCCGTGATAGGCGCATAGCGCCTCCATCAGCTTGTACTGGAGCGGGTCTATGTCCTGGAACTCGTCAATCATGATGTATTCCAGGCGCCTCTGCCATTTGAGGCGGACCTCCCGGTTGGTCTCGAAGATATGTAGGACGAAAACGATCAGGTCGTTGTAGTCCAGGCCGAAGCACTTCTTCTCCTGCCACAGGTACCCGTAGAAGATAATGTCGCCGGCGGCCTGCGCGGCGTCGTACTTTGCCTTGAGTTCCGCGGCGGACATTGACACGAGGTTCCTGTAGTACCCGGTCTCGGAGATCGTCTTGCGGATCTCGATCATGTCGCGCGCCTTCGCGAAGGTCATGTCGCGAAGCGAGAGCCCGCGCTCCTCGTATATGCCGCGCAGCATGGCGTCGATGTCGGAGTTGTCGAGGACGATGAAGCTCTTCGGGTACTGGACGGCGTTGGAGTCCTCGTGGAGGACGGAAACGCAGAAGCCGTGGAAGGTGTTGACGTATGCGGTATCGTTGTCGCCGACAAGACGGTGGATGCGCTCGCGCATCTCGGCGGCGGACTTGTTGGTGAAAGTCACGCAGAGGATATGGGAGGGGAGGACGCCCATGGCGCCCACGAGCCAGGCGAAGCGGTGGGAGAGCGCGCGGGTCTTGCCAGTGCCGGCGCCGGCGACCACGCGGACGAAACCCTCGGTTGTTTCGACGGCCTCGCGCTGGGCGTCATTAAGGTTCCGCATCGTCGCGGAGATTTCCTCGAAAGCATCCATCTCCGCGCTATCCCCTTGCAAGCCCCCCCGCGCGTCCGGCCAGCCAGACGGCGACGCGCGCCACCTCGGCCGCGGCGGCGGCGTATGTGCCCGCGACCCTGTCGGCTGCGATGGACGCCAGCTCGAAGACGGGCGTCCCGGCGAGCAGGGCGAAGCCGACGCCGACGAAGAGCAAGTTGGCCGACAATATGAACACGCATGAGAAAAAGCGGCCGTAGACGCGGATGTCCGGCTGGTCCACCGTGACAATGCTGGTCACGGTGTTCGTAACGTGGAACCCGTACGCGAAGCCAAGGGCGGCGAACCAGGGCAACGCGTAGGGCGCCATATCCACCCATATTCCGGCAATTGCGCGCAGGGCGAGCAGGACAACGAGGTAGAATGGGATGAAATAAGGCGCGAGAGTCGTAAACATCCCAGGGTTTTCGATGCAGCAGAAACCGCCGCGCGAAGTGACGCTGATTTTCGACACCTTGGAGAAGGTCGCAAGGCCCCAGGCGGCGTGGGTGAGTTCGTGGCCAAGGACGTAGAACCAGTTTGAGACCGGGACGAAAAGCGCCAGGACTAGCCAGAGGGCGATTCCGGCGACCGTCGCCACGAGTTCCGGGGAGAGGAATGGGAATTCGGCCGAAAAAGCGCCGGGCATGATGTCGAAAATCGTCAGGCACTCTGCCCACAGGAAAGGGATGAGCAGGATGGCAGCGATGAATCTGGCGAACTTTTGCATGGCGTCACTGTGCGGCGGATGGCGCGCCGACTACTTCCGCATCGACCAATTCGAGACCGTCGGCAGGCCGCATGGAGAAAGAGGCCAGACGCCAGTCCAGGCCAAGGTTCGCCAGCGTGGCAAGGAGTTCGAGGGCCGTCTTGGGCGTGACGCGCCACTGAAGGCCGAAAACTGCGGCGCGGAGGCCGTCGGGTGTCTCGCGGACTTCGCGCGAGATTTCGGCGGGGGCCGGAAGCGACACCGGGAGCGGTACGGACTCGGGCAGGCTTCCGCCGCCGGAAAGGATTGACTCGGCGTCGCGCAGTGCGCCGAGCCTTGCCATTTCCGGCGCAAGCGAGGCGAGACCGGCGCGGCAGGAGCGGATTGCGCGGGACTGGCCTGCGGCGTCGGCCCTGAATGAAAACGCGGCGGCCAGGGCTAGGGCCGTGACGGCGAGTGCCGCGCAGATGGCCTTGGATTCGGGCGACTTCATGGCAGCCCCCCCGGAACCACTTTCAGAAGAGCCATGCCGCCGGCGCCGCTGGCCTCCACGACTTCGGCGGAATCGCCGGACTGGGCGAGGGCCGCGACGAGGGCGGCGAGATCGTCGCTTGCCTTGGGCGCGAGTTCGACGCTTATGCCCCCGGGGCCCATTTCCAGGGCGCCGATGTCGATGGAGCGCGCGTCGGCGAAGGCGAAAATGGTCCGCAAGGCGTCGCGCGGCGGCTCCGCCGCGAAGATGCCGGCGAGGCCGCCGGTCCTTTCTGCGAAGGCGCCGCGGGCGGTGGCGACGGCGGCCATGCCCCTTTGCCGGACTGGCCCGCCGGAAAGGTCCGCCGCCGCGAGATTGATTCGCCGCATGAGGCTGGCGGCCGTGCGGCGCGCCGCGAAATCGGCCACGGCCGTCGATGCGGCAAGGGCAATCGAGGCTGCAGCCAGCGCGAAAAAGGGCGCGGCTGCGCGGCGGAGGCGATATGCGCCAAGACGCCGGCTCTCCGCCTCGCGCGCCGGGAAGTCGTCCGACAGGTAACGCGCCGCCGCATAGTCGGCGACACAGCCGGCGACGTCGGGAACTTGGACTGGCAGAGGCGCCGGCGCGCCGATGGCGGACGCAAGGGAGGACGCGGTAGCCATGGCCCCGTCGCCAAGCGCGACAACAGAACCTACGCGGCCGGGAATGCGACTTGCGAGTATCCTTCCGCTGCGGAGCGCCGCCGCGGCATCGCTCCCCGCGACCGTCATCACTCCGTCGAGGACGGCATCCCGGCCGGTGCCGGCGCGGCCCCCGAGAAGCGTGACTGCGCCGCCGAAACCGCATACGGCGACGATTGAGGCGGCGGAGCCGCCGGCGGCCGAAGCCGCCAGGCGCCAGAATGCGAGCGGGAGCGGCACCATTGCGTCAACCGTCCGCCCGGCGCGGCCAGCCGCCTCGCGGGCCACCGTCTCCCAGCGCCCCCTTTCAATCGCGAACACCGCAAGGGAATCACCCTGCCGGCTGGCGTAGACATGGCAATCCTCGACGGCGACAGGCAGGGACGAGTCGATGGCCGCCACGGCGAATCGCCACGGGTCGCGGACACCGCCGGGAGGAAGGGCGACTTGCTTGAAGTAGAAGTCGCCGGCCGGAACGCCAAGCGCAAGCAGCCCTCCATGGCGGATTTCACCGCCAAGCCCCGGCGCCGTTCCTTTCCAAAGCCTAGCCATCAGCACTCGCCCATGACTTCAAGACGGCGGGCTACTCGATTGATTCGAGGTCAACGCCCGGGACGCCAGTCAGCTTGGTGTAGAGGGTAATCAGGCCCTCGAAGCGCGAACGGTCGCGGGCCGAAAGCTGGACGCGCAGCCTGCCGGCTGAAGTGTGCGCGACCTTGTAGCCGGAAATCTTGCATCCTACGGATTTGACGCGGGCGATCATCGCCTCGACGGCCTCCGGCGTCTCGGCGCTGAAGGAAATCTCAAGCATGCGCAGGCTGACCCAGCGCATCAGGACGCGGAAAAGCTCCAGGCCGATCAGCGCGAAAATGGTTCCCGCGATTGCCATGACGTAGAGGCCGCCGCCGCAGCTCATGCCGATTGCGGCGACTACCCAGAGCCCGGCGGCGGTGGTCAGGCCGCGCACGTAGTGCTTCTGCACCATTATCGCGCCGGCGCCGATGAAGCCGATGCCGGAAACGACCTGCGCCGCGACGCGGGCTGCATCGGCCGGCCGCATGAAGCCATTCATGGTGGACTGCGCGTTGACGTTCAGGAAGCCGTATTGGGAGACGATCATGAACAGCGCCGAGCCGACTCCGACAAGGAAGTGCGTGCGGAGGCCGGCCTCCTTGGCGCGGAACTCGCGCTCGAAGCCTATGACACCGCTGAGGAGGCCAGCAAGGCAGATGCGGGCGACCAGGACAACCGACATATTGAGTGAATCTATGTTAAACATGGCGGAGAATTATAGCACAAATTAAAAAGTTGGCAAGGGATTTTGCGTTCAGG
>JAFWPM010000173.1 GCA_017509565.1 Kiritimatiellia bacterium
AACGCGCATCTGCTCATCACGTGGTAGTATGCCTCGCCGTCAACCTTTACTCTCGCCCGCCTCATGTGTTTACCTCCATATTAGAAGGGTGGCCCTTCGTGAGCCGCATGTGTTTACCATAGTGAAGGGTGTCTCCCTTCAGTTGTCAATAGTTTACGCCGGAAAGGCGCGGTTGTCAATACCTTGTATAAAGGGTGTCTCCCTTAAGTTGTCACAACGTGAGCGGAAAGACTATGAAGAGAGGCTAGCGGTACCTGTAGTAGAGGCAGAGGTCGGTTCCAACAATGCAAAAATTAAGCACATAGAGACCGAAGCGCCAGTTGGGGCCGGCGGGCAATGTGATGTTAAAGAGCATCCCGCAGATATAGCCAATTTCGATTATAATCATGAAAAGCGGGCTTTTCCCGGCCACGACATGCGTCCGCAACGCCTTGATTATCGAAAAAGGCCAGCTTGCGGCGAAGGCGATCAGCATCAGCGCCTCAAATATTCCATTAAGATTCATTTGCACTTGCCTATGTATTCCATCGTTGTTAACAGGATTTGCAAGACCCCAGTTTCACAGACAATCCCGGCAAAAAGAACTTATATCTTCCCTTTCCCGTACCCTTCCGGCGCGCAACGCCGGCGACTGGCCGTGGCCACCGTCCCGTTGTCAGCTTTTGCCTACGCGATTGCCGCTACCTGGAAGCAAGGGCCTTGCGAATTATTTCCTCGGTATTGCCCCTGTCGGCGCCGGCATCGATGGCCGCCTGAGCCATCTTGCATGCGACGTCACCACCGAATCCTAGCTGGCCTAGGGCGAGAATCGCGTCACGCATGCCGGCATCGACTGGTCCTGACGCATCATTCGACATAGCCTCGACGGGATTGATCTTGCCCTTGAGTTCCACGATTATGCGTTCGGCAGTTTTCTTGCCGACACCCTTCACAGTGCCAAGTCTCCTTGCGTCGCCATTCACCACGCACCTGCGGAAGTCGGCGACTGAAAGTCCGTCAAGTACGGCCAGCGCCAGTTTTGGCCCAACGCCAGACACCCCCTGGAGCAGATTGAAAACGGAGCGCTCCTCACGCGTGGCGAAACCGTAGAGCTGCTCGTCATCCTCGCGGACCACGTGACGGACAAAAAGCCGGCATTCCCCACCTACGGAGGCGATGGCGTTGTAGGAGCCAATCGGCACTACGACATCGTAGCCGACACCGCCGCACTCGACCACCACCACGCCAGGATTCTTCTCATAGACTATGCCGTGCAGCATCGAAATCATTTTTCTTTTTCCCGTGGAGTTGAAGGTACGATGCCCAGGCGTCAGGCCCCATGTACCGGCGCATAATGCGCTCGTCGGCATGAGCCAGGCGTATAGCTATGAGTCCGTCAACGCAGTAGTTGAAAAGCGGATCGACGTTGAAGCAGGCGATCTTGCCGCCCATCTTGGCATATTGCTTT
The DNA here is from genome assembly GCA_017509565.1 of Kiritimatiellia bacterium. GTDB lineage: Bacteria > Verrucomicrobiota > Kiritimatiellia > RFP12 > JAAYLN01 > RGIG5952. Next base: position 1,448 of record JAFWPM010000173.1, read on the forward strand.
ACAAGAATCGGGATTCCACTGCCATCGGGCTCGATCTCCTGGACGATGCGGGAGGCGGCATCCAAATCGGCGATAACGGAATCGTACTCTGGCAATGTCCATTCGCGGCGCGGGAGCGTTTCCGGGGCGTGGTAGGGCTTGACAAGGTCGGCAAGGCCATTGGCGAAGCACGACAGCCGCAGTGAGCGCATGATGATTTCCTTTGATGCAGGCAGGTAGTCGTTCGATATGCTCACAGGGCCAAAGCAAGAAGCGTACCGCTGGTTTTGGGCGACGAAAATGCAGATGCCCTTCCAAAGAAGCATAAGCGAGGAGAAGGCGCGCTGGTATTCGCGGCGGACAAACGACCGTCCCAACTCTATGGCCGGGGCGAGCGAATCGACCAATTCCGTTCCATAGTCGAAGCACGTCTTGGTGTAAAGACCGGCGACGCCGCGCTCCGCGACTATTTTGTCGGCAAGGCCAAGGCGGTATGCGCCGGCGATTTCGCATTTTTCGGGGTTCCAGAGGAAGAGGTGCAGGTAGTAGTCGTCGTAGGGGTCGAGGTCGATTTCGGTATTGGTACCCTCTCCCACCTCGCGGTATGTGATTTCGCGCAGCCGTCCGATTTCACGAAGGCACTGGGGTATTTCCGCGGCGGCGGCGCAGTATACTTCAAGGCCATCGCCCTCGCAAAGCCTGGCCGATCCTGGCAGTGCGGCGATTTCCGCAGCAAGGCGTTCAGGCGGAATCGGCCGCACGATCTCGGCGCGCCGCGACGCATCGCCGGCCTTCTCCCCGGCGTCTGCGCCACTCGTGCGAAGGGGGCGTTCGGCGAGGATGTAGGTGCGGAGTCGCATGAAGGTTGTCAGGGCATCGGGGCTGGCATACTGTTCAAGTTCGCGTGTCGAAATCGCCTCGCCGATTTCGACGCGGATCTCGCGCCCGACCTTGTTTGCGAATTCATGGGGGAGAAGCATCGTCCTCAGCCGCGGGTGGATCCGTCCCATGAAGTTGAACAAGCGGCCATTGTCGCCGCCAAAGTAAATCGGGACAACGCTGGCGCCGGTCTTCTGGACCATTTTCGCGATTGTCTGGCTCCACGGGATGTCACGCACCAGACCTGTCTTGCGGTCCCGGCTCGAAACCTCGCCTGCGGGAAAGACAATGAGAACGTGGCCGTCAGCGAGCCACTTTAGCCCGGCCTTCATGGAGGCGAGATTCTCACGCTTGGCGTCAGGGCCGCCAAAGGGGTTCACGAAGATGAAGTCCTCGCGAAGCTCCGGGACGATTGAAAGCATGAAGTTCACAAGGGCCTTCGCGTCCTTGCGCCACTTCGCCATCATGGCGAGCATGATCACGCCCTCAATTCCGCCAAATGGGTGGTTGGCTACGACAACAACCGGCCCTGTTGCCGGGATTGGAGAGCCGGTGGCGCCGGCCCTGCGCCCCTCGCGCCAGGTGACGCCCATGGCGGCAAGGACCTTTGCGGAAAATGGAGCGTCGCCGCCGTCCTCAAGGGCGGTGGAATAAAATCGGTTCAGCGCCGGGAAACGGAATATGCGCTCCAGCGGACCGCGAAACAGTCGGACCCAAAAGCGCAGCTTGGGGTTCGATATGCTTGCGGGGTCCAGCTTGAATAGACTATCCCCTGTCTTTTTCATTTGGTGAAGGATTATAGCATAAATCCTGGGCGAATGGCCACAAATTTTCCCC
>JAFWPM010000174.1 GCA_017509565.1 Kiritimatiellia bacterium
CGCGGTTGAGGCAGTTCGACGAGCGGACGCTGAGTTCGAGTTCGCCGACGTTCATCTCAAGTATCTTCTTGAGGTCCTCGGTCTTGACTCCGGACGCCGTCGCGGGCTTCTGCTCGACCGGCTTGGCGATTACCGGCGGCTGGGCGGCCTCCTCCGCGCCGAGGAACACGTCAAAGTGGCGGCGGATGAGAGCCGCGCCAGAATGAAGCGCCTCGTCCGGCGTGATGCGGCCGTCCGTCCAGATGTCAAGCACGAGCTTCTCGTAGTCGGTGCGGTCGCCGACGCGCTGCGCGGCGGTGTCGAAGTTGACGCGCGTGACAGGGGAGTGGATGCTATCGACCGGTATCTGGCCGATGATCTGGTCCGCGGGGCGGTTCTGGGCGGCCATGTGGAAGCCGTAGCCAAGCGCGAGCTCGGCCTCAAGCTCGAAGGTCGTCCCCGCCGAAACGGTCGCGATCGGCAAGTCGGGGTTGACAATCGTGACGGCGTTCTCCGCCTCGAAGTCGCCGGCCGTGACCGTGCACGGCCCCTTCTTGGATATCGTGATCTTCTCGGGGATGACCGGCGCCGTCTTCACGAGCACCTGCTTTATCGCGATGACGATGTCAGTGACATCCTCGGCGATGCCGGGGATCGTCGTGAACTCATGGTCGGCCCCCTTGACGCGGATCGCCGTGATCGCGACGCCTTCGATTGAGGAAAGAAGGACGCGGCGGAGGGCGATGCCGACAGTCTGGCCGTAGCCGTTCTCGAAAGGACCGACTTCGTAGCGGGCGTAGGTAGCAGTCGCGGTGGCTTCGTCCTTGCGGACGCCATCCGGCATGACAAATATTTTCTCGGACATGGCTATAAGCCCTTTCGTTCGTGCGTCCGCCACCCCGTGCGGGCATGCCCGCAGGAGGCCGCGGCGCGTGACGCTACCTGGAGTAAAGTTCGACAATCGACTGGACGTCAATTGATTCGGGGACTTCCGACGGCTCGGGCTGGCGGAGATAGACGCCGGTCTTGGTGGGCTCGTCGAAGGAAAGCCAGTCGTAGGGGCCGTTCGTCGGGTGCATCAGGGTCTCGACCACGACCTTCATGTTGCGGTCGCGCTCGCGGATGCCGATCTTCTGACCGGGCTTGACCTGGACGGAAGGGATGTTGACGACCTTGCCGTCAAGCTCGACATGCCGGTGCGAGACGAGCTGGCGGGCCGCCGGGCGCGTCGGCGCAAGGCCAAGGCGGAAGACGATGTTGTCCAGGCGGCTTTCGCACATCTGGAGCAGGATGTCCCCGGTGTTCCCCTGCTTGGAGCGGGCAGTCTCGTAGAACTTGTGGAACTGCTCCTCGCGCATCCCGTAGATGAATTTGGCCTTCTGCTTCTCGCGAAGCTGCGAGCCATAGTCGGAGATTTTCCTGCGGCGCTTCGCACCGTGGACTCCGGGCGGATTCGGGCGACGTTCAAGCACCTTGTCGGGGCCGAAGATTGGCTCACCGAAACGGCGCGATATTTTGGATTTGGGACCGATGTAGCGACCCATGGTATTATACCCTCCTGCGTTTACGGGCACGGCAGCCGTTATGAGGTACTGCAGTGCAGTCGCGAATAAGACTAATCTGTATGCCGGCATTCTGAATCGCGCGGACGGCCGACTCGCGGCCGGCACCGGCGCCGTGTATCCGGACTTCAGCCTCGTGCATCCCCTTGGCGACGGCCTGGCGGGCCGCGTCCTGGGCTATCATCGTCGCGGCGAAGGCGGTGGACTTGCGGGAGCCGCGGAACCCGGCCTTGCCGGCGCTGCTCCAGGAAATCACGCCGCCGCGGGCGTCGGTGATGGAGACGATCGTGTTGTTGAAGGTGGCCTTGATGAAGGCGATGCCGGCGGGGATGCTCTTGCCGCGCGACTTGCGCTTCGCCTTGCCGTCGTCTTCGGCGGTGGCCGCCGCGACGTCCGGCCCGCCCATGTTCAGGACGGCCATCGCCTCGTTGTGCGCGGCCTCGGCGGCCTCGTCACGCTTTACCTCGTTCTTGGTTTCTTCGCTCATTTGCGTGCTCCTGTGGTTGGGCTATGCGCCGGCCTTCATGGCCTTGCGCTCTTCCTTGTCGCGAACCGCGCTGACGGTCTTCTTCGCGCCCTTGCGGGTGCGGGCGTTCGTCCGGGTGCGCTGGCCGCGGCAGGGCAGGCCACGACGGTGGCGCTGGCCACGGTAGGAGCCGGTGCTGATGAGACGGCGAATGTTCTGCGAGACTTCGCGGCGGAGGTCGCCCTCGACGCGGTAGTGTTCCTGGATGAAGGCGATGATCGAGCGCAGCTCGTCCGCCGTAAGGGCTTCGGCGTGCTTCGCGGCATCGAGGTTGCAGCCCTTGACGATTTCATTCGCCCTCGCGGGGCCAATCCCGTGGATGTAGCGCAGCGCGTAGTCTACGCGCTTCTTCCCGGGGACATCAACACCAACTATTCTTGGCATCTTGTTTTCTCCAATTAACCTTGACGCTGTTTGTGGCGGGGATTCGTGCAGCACACGCGCACAATACCCTTGCGCCGCACTATTCTGCAGCGTTCGCAGATTCTCTTTACTGAACTCTTGACCTTCATGACGGCCTCCGTCTCAATAGCATTGTCCAAAAAATGTGAGGTTATATTTTACCGCAAAGTCCGCGATTTGTCCAACTTTTTTATTTTCCCGCCCTAATCGGCGCGTGGCGTGAGTATCTCGGCCCCCCCCGCGGTGATGAGCACGGTGTGCTCGAAATGCGCCGCCGGAAGCCCGTCCCGCGTGACCACCGTCCAGCCATCCTCCAGGACCTTGACCTTGCTGGACCCGCGCGTGAGCATGGGCTCTATGCAGATGGTCATGCCCTCCTCAAGGATCGGGCCGCGCCCGGGCCTCCCGAAGTTGGGGACCTGGGGCTCCTCGTGCATCGAGCGACCTATGCCATGGCCGACGAATTCGCGGACCACGCCGCAGCGGCCGTCGCGCGCCACCTTCTCCACGGCGGCGGAGACGTCGGACAGGTGCCGGCCCGGCCCGGCGGCCGCTATGCCGGCGGCCAGGGCCCTCCGCGTAACTTCGAGCAGATCCCTGGTCTCATCCGGGATTTCGCCAACGGCTATGGTGACGGCGTTGTCGCCATGGTAGCCGCCGATGTTGACTGTCACGTCGAGGGAGACGATGTCCCCGAGGCGTATGACCCGCGGGCCCGGGATGCCGTGTATGACCTCGTCGTTTACCGAAACGCAGAGCGACCCCGGGAAGCCGCAGTAGCCGAGCGTCGAGCTTTCGGCCCCCATCGCATGGGCGGTCTTCAGGCAAAGGTCGTCGATGTCGGCGGTCGTGACCCCCGGCGCGACGGCCCCCCTGCATACGCGCAGGACCTCGGCCGCGACACGCCCGGCCTCCCGCATCCCGGCAAGGGCCTTGCCCTTCTTAATGGAAATCTTCATCGCGCAAGCTGTCTTCATTCGCAGGGCGGCCGGCGGCCGCCCTTCCAGCCAACCTATTCCACAATGGCCTTCGCCACGGCCTCGGCTACGGCGTCGGCGTCGCCGACGCCGTTCACGCGCGCCAGGACCCCCCTGCCCTCGTACCAGCCGAGCAGCGAGGCCGTCTTGGCCTCGTAGACCTTCAGGCGGTTCGCGACGTTCTCCGGCGCGTCGTCAGGACGCTGCACGAGCGCACCGCCGCAGTTGTCGCACTTGCCCTCGACCTTGGGCCTCATCGTCTCGACGTGGAACCCGGCGCCGCACTGCGGGCACGTGCGCCGCCCCGAAAGCCGCCCGATGAGGACGTCCTGCGGGACTTCGAGCCACACGGCCTTCGCGACCTTCTGTCCGCCTTCGGCCAGCTTCGCCTCAAGGAAGGCGGCCTGCTTCTCGTTGCGCGGGTATCCGTCCAAGAGGAAATACTCGCAGCCGGGGCCGGGCTTCGACAGCTGCTCCACGACAAGCCCGCCGACAATTTCGTCGGAGACGAGCTCGCCCTTGCGCATTGTTTCGGCCACGGCCCTGGCGAGCGGCGTGTCCGCGTTCTTCGCCGCGGCGCGGAGCAGGTCGCCCGTGGACACATGCCTCAGGGGCAGCGACTTTACGAGACGCGCGGCGACGGTTCCCTTCCCCGATCCCGGCGCGCCGAGGATTACGACTATCTTCATTGTAGCTCTAGCTCCAAGGGCGCCGCCGTCGCGGCAACCCCGCATTTGTGTAAAACGATACGATTATATCAAATTGGAGCGCCAAGCGCAAAATTTTGCTATACTGTTCTGGATTGATGAAAACCCTGGTCGTAAAACTTAGCTCGCTCGGCGACATCCTCCATGTCCTCCCGACCGTCCACGAAATCAGGGCCCGAACCGGCTCGGAAATCCACTGGGCCGTCCACCCGGAGTTCGCCGCCCTGGTCCGCACCTTCCGCGACGTTTCGCGCGTCGTCGAGGTGCCGCGCCATGGCGTCCTCCGCCGGCTTCCGGCCGCGCTCCGCGCCCTCCGCGCCGAACGCTACGACATGGTCGTCGACCTGCACGGCCTCGCGAAGAGCGCCGTCGTCGCGCGGCTCGCCCGCGCTGACCGCCGCATCGGCCCCTCCTACTGCAGGGAGGGCGCCTCGCTCTTCTTCCGCGAGCGCGCCAGGCCGGCCGGCGGGTCCCGCCACGCCGTCGAACGGGCCTTCGACACCCTCGACTACCTCGGCATCCCGCGCCCCGCCAAACCGCTCTCGCCCGACGACTTCATCCTGCCTCCCCCGCCCGCGGACCTCGGCGGCGCACCGCTGGTCGCGGTCGCCCCTGTCTCGCGCTGGGAGACCAAGAACTGGCCCCCCGGAAAATTCGCCGAGTCCGTGCGCGCGCTCGGCGCAATGCGCCCCGACCTGCGCTTCGCCGTCATCGGCGGCAGGGCCGACGCGGAGGCAGGCGAAACCGTCGCCGCGGCCATGCCCGGACGTGCCGCGAACCTCTGCGGCAAAACATCGATCGCCGAAACGATGGCCATCCTCGCCAGGGCCGCCCTACTCGTCGCGGTGGACACCGGCCCCGTCCACATGGCGGCGGCGCTCGGGACGAAGTGCCTCGTCGTCTTCGGCTCCACCCGCCCAGAATGGACCGGCCCATGGGGCGACGGCCACCGGGTCATAGCGGCCGGCCTCGAATGCCAGCCATGCGTAAAGCGCCGCTGCCGCCGCGGCGACCTGGCCTGCCTTGCCGCCATCGCGCCCGCCGGCGTCGCCTCCGCCGCCATGGAAATGCTGCCGCCAGCCCGGAAATGACCAAACGCCCAACCAGGAGTTCACCATGCCTCCCGCATCCATAGGATCATTCTTCAACGCCCTCGGGCAAATCGCCATACTCACGGCGATAATCCTCTATGTCTACGGGATAATCCGCGGCACCCGCGGCGAGCAGATCCTCAAGGGCGGCCTCGTCACCTTCATCATCCTCCGCATCATAGCCGGATGGCTCCACTTCGACGTCATCATCTTCCTCCTCGAAAAGCTCCTGACGATCCTCGCCTTGGCGCTCGTTGTGATTTTCCAGCCGGAACTCCGCCAGACCTTCCTCTCCGTGGGCGGGAGAAAGCGCTTCGCGCTTGGCAAGGATGGCGACTCCGACACCATCGGGATTGTCGCATCCGCCGCCGACGCGATGTCGAAGACCAGGACCGGCGCCATCATCGCCATCGAGCGCGGGACGCACCTCAGCGAATGGGCCAAGGAGGCGACCAGGCTGGACGCCCCGCTCGTCCGCGAGCTCCTGCTTGCCATTTTCTACCCCGGCGCGCCGCTCCACGACGGGGGCGTAATAGTCAAGGACAAGACAATAGTCGCCGCCCGCTGCGTATTCCCGACCTCCAGCACCGACCTCGGCCGCGGGACGCGCCACCGCGCGGCCCTCGGACTCAGCGAGCGAACCGACGCCGCCATCGTCGTAGTCAGCGAGGAGACCGGTTCAATCTCCGTGGCCTGCGAGGGCCACTTTTTCAAGGACCTCGACCGTGACTCGCTCGCAAAGCTGCTGTCGCGCCTCACCAGCCGCGACAGCCTTGCGACGCATGTCACAAGGGGGGCAGAGGCATGAAGCACAATCCATTGGACGACATCGACGCCGGCAGGATGGCCACAATTCTCCGCAACATCGGCGGGGCCATCGCGAACCGGGCCTTCAGGAGGGCGCTTGCGGACGACCTCCGCAAGCGCTTCAGGGCGAACTGGCAGATTCTGCTCATCTCCGCGTCCATCGCCACCGTCGTATTCTTCTGGATACACGAGCGCCCGGCGGAGGAATTCACCCGCATGGTCGAGGTTAAGGTCACGGACGTCCCGACGGGCATGAGCGTCGGCACGGAGCCGCGATTCGTCAAGGTCGTATTCAAAGGGACGCGCGACAACATGATCGGCCTGGACATTTCCCCGGCGACGGTCTACGTGAAGTATTCCCAGATTTTGAAGGCGCGGCGCGGGCGCCTCCGCTTACTGAGTTTCCTGAACCGGCATGATGGCGCAGACGCCCAGGCCGACAACGAGGTCGAACTCTCAACAAAGTATGTCAACCAGGGCGCGACGCGCGGCTTCGGCAACGCGGACGTCGTCCGCATCGAGCCGAAGACCGTGCGGATTGTCAGCGAGGAGCAGGTCGGCATGTACTTCGAAATCGAGCCGCCGCGTCTGAAGGGGACCCCGGTCCTCGGGTACCACGCCGAAGTGGCCGACTATTCCCCAAAGGGCATTGAAGTCACCGGCGGCGGCAACCGCCTTAAGGTCTGGAGGGAACGCGGGCTCCTGCTCCAACTCAGCCCCGTTGACGTGGAAGGCCGCGAGCGCGATTTCCCCTCCGAGGCGATAATCCTCCCGCCAAAGGGCGACGACGCCATGGGCGTCTCATTCGCGACCAACTCCGTGCAAGTGAAAGTCCACGTCACCCGCCAGCTCGCCATGTTCGACATCGACGACATCCCCGTCAGGCTCTCCTTCCCCCAGGGCTTCACCTTCCACGACACCATCGAGGTCCAACCCGACAAAGTCCGCATGACGCTTAAGGGCACCGAGGAGCAAATCAGGAAAATCGGCCGCGGCGACGTCGCCGTCTACGCCGAAGTCTCGACGAACGCCATCCCGGCCGGCACGGCGATTCCGGTCACGCTCGTCTCCAGGACGCCGCAGGACAAGTCCATCGTAGAAGTCAACATTGAGCCCTCCACGGTGCTTCTGACCGCGACGGACAATTGCGCCGCCCCCGAAGCCGAGACGCCCGCTGGCATGGCCGGCGGCCAGCGGCCCGTGGACGGCGGCCCGGACGGCTCGGAGCCGCCCTCCGGCCCCCCGCCCGCCGAAACAGGCGCGGGCCCCACCTCAGCACCCATTTCCTCAAATGACGCGGCGCAACAGCCCGCACCCCCCAACCCATGAAAAAGATACTCCTTGTAGACGACGACACCAGCATCCTCGAAGTCATCGGCGACTTCCTGACCGGCGAAGGCTACTCCGTGGTCCGCGCCGGAAGCGGCGAGGAGGCGCTCGCCCTCCTCCGCGGGGGCCTCGCCCCCGACCTCATAATCCTCGACATGATGATGCCTGGCATCGGCGGCATGGGCGTCCTGGAGCGCATCGGACTTCCGGACGGCACATTCCGCTTCCCGCTCCTCGTCCTGACGGCCAAGTCCTCGATGGCCGAATATTTCGCGGACAAGAAGATCGACGGCTTCCTCGCCAAGCCATGCGCCCCCGAGGACCTCGCGGGCGAAGTCAGCCGAATCATCTTCCAGACGGCCGGCGCCATCGGCGCCGCCCAGTCGCGCTCGCGCACCATCTACGTGGCCGACCCGCTCGCGCCCCGGCGCCAGTCCATCACGGCCGCCCTGGCCGAATCCGGCTACGCCGCGATGGACTTCGACGGGGCCGCTGCCCTCGTCCAGGAGGCCGTCACAGCCCCGCCGTCCGCCGTCGCGATCCCGCTCGACCCGGGCGGCGGCATCGGCGCGGCGGCCGTCGCCTCACTTCTCAGGGGAATGCCGGCCACCGCCGCGACAAAGGTATTCGTATACGGAATCGGCGAACCTGGCGCCGACATCGACGCCGTCGTCGCCCTGAACGGCGCGCAGTGCGTCGCCATCCCCGGCACCGCCCCCGACGCCATCGTCGCGGCGATCGACGCCCAACTCCTCTAATCCGGCGGCTGGCGCCGCCCACGGAACCAACGCCATGAAGTGCCCGAAATGCGGAGACATCTCCGACAAGGTCCTCGACAGCCGCTCAGTCCATGACGGCAAGATCATACGCCGCCGCCGCGAATGCCTCAGCTGCGGGCACCGCTTCACGACCTTCGAGGAAATCATGCACGAGGACCTGAGGGTCGTCAAAAGCGACGGCCGGCGGGAGGACTTCTCCAGGCAGAAGATCTACGACGGCATTGTCGCGGCCTGCCAGAAGCGCCCCATCTCCGCCGGCCAGATCAACGCGCTCGTCGACGACGTCGTGGAGGACATCACCCGCCTCGAACTCACCGACGTCAAGACATCCCTGATCGGCGAACTGGTCATGCGCCACCTGGAAAAGCTCGACTGCATAGCCTACGTGCGCTTCGCCTCCGTCTACCGCCGCTTCGCCGACATTGGCCAGTTCAAAAGCACCATCGACAACATGACGCCCCCGGCCATCCAGCCGCCGGGCACCGCCGACACCCAGCCGCCAACAACCGAAAACTAGCCACCAACAACCAACACCCGTTCCCATGCGCCTTCCAGACATTGCCAGCAACCCGCGGCTCGCCGCCGCAATCCGCCTCGCCCTCGATGAGGATGTCGGGACGGGCGACGCCACCACCGAGACCTTCGTCCCCGCCGAAACAATGGCGAAGGGCGAAATCATAGCCCGCGAGGAATGCCGCGTGGCCGGCGTTCCCGTCGCCGGGGCCGTCATGCGGGCGGTTTCGCCCGACATCGCCTTCGAAACCGTCCTGCCCGACGGGTCCGACGCCACGGCCGGCGCCGTCGTGGCCCGCTTCTCCGGCCCGGCGCGCGCAATCCTCGTCGCCGAGCGCACCGCCCTGAACTTCATGCAGCGGATGTGCGGGATCGCCACGATGACGCGCTCCTTCACCCGCATCGTCGAGGACCTCGGGACACTCATTCTCGACACGCGCAAGACAACCCCAGGGCTCCGGTTCCTTGAGAAGTACTCCGTCCTCTGCGGCGGCGGGACGAACCACAGGTTCGGCCTCTACGACCGCATCCTCATGAAGGACAACCACCGCGCGCTCTGGCGCGGCGCGCACGAAAGCAGGCTCGACCTCGCCGTCCTGGAGGCCCGGAAACGCCATCCCGAGCTGATGGTCGAAATAGAAGTCGAATCGCTGGAGGAGCTGCAAAGCGCCCTTCTCGGCGGCCCCGACTGGATCATGCTCGACAACATGGACGCGCCAACCATGCGCAAGGCGGTGGAGATAACCGCCGGCCGCGCCAAACTTGAGGCCTCCGGCGGAATCACCGCGAGGAATCTCCGCGAAGTCGCCGAAACCGGCGTGGACGCCGTTTCCCTGGGCTGCCTGACGCACTCCGTGCGCTCCATCGACCTCTCCCTCGAGTGGGGCGTCTGAAGGCTGCGCAGGATGGCGATGCAAACCGGTGCCGCCGCGCCATGGCGCGGCGGCACCGGTTTGCGCCAAGCTAACGTCACCCAGCAGGAGAACCATCATGGACAGCCTCTTCTACCGCAAGCTCGCGCGTCTCGCCCTGCCCATATCGCTGCAGGCGCTCCTCGTGGCGCTCGTCGCCGCCTCGGACGCCGCGATGCTGGAACGCGTCGACCAGAATTCCATGGCGGCCGTCTCGCTCGCCACCCAGGTGCAGTTCCTGCAGAACATGGGGGTGTTCGCCGTCACCACGGCACTTTCGCTGCTCGGGGCGCAGTACTGGGGCAAGGGCGACCGCGAAAGCATTGGCAAACTTTTCCGCATAGGGCTCCGCACCGTCGGCTGCCTCTCGCTCACCGTCGCGGCCCTCTGCGTCTTCGCCCCCCGCGCGCTGATGCATGTATTCGCGAAAGGCGGCCCGCTCGTCGACATCGGCGCGGGCTACCTGCGCATCGCGGGCCTCTCGTATCTCCTCACCGGCGTCACGCAATGCTACCTGGCGATTCTCAAGGTCACGGACCGCGCCGCGCTTTCCGCCTGCATCGGCGGCGGGGCCGTCTTCCTGAACATCGCCCTCAACGCCGTCTTCATCTACGGCCTGGGCCCCGTCCCGCCACTCGGCGCGCGCGGCGCGGCCCTCGCGACCCTTCTTGCGCGCACGGCCGAGCTCACCGCCGCAATGCTCTCGGCACTCGCCCCAAACGCCATTCGCGCGGACTGGCGCCGCCTCTTCGAGCGCGCGCCCGAACTTTCCGGCGATTTCCGGCGCGCCCTGCTCCCGCTCTCCGGCGGAGCCTTCTTCTGGGGATGCGGATTCGCCTCATACACCGCCGTCATGGGGCACCTGGGCGAGGACACTTCCGCGGCCAATGCCGCGGCCGCCGTCGTCCGCGACCTCCTCTGCTGCCTCACGGACGGCATGGCGGCAGCGACGGTGGTCGTCGTCGGCAACGAACTCGGCGCCGGCAACCTCGCCAGGGGGCGCCTCTACGGAAACCGCATGGGCGTCATCTCGCTCTTCGTCGGTCTTATGGCGGCGGCCCTGGTCCTGGCCGCGGCGCCTGCGGTCCTCCGCTACATGAAACTCTCCGCCGGAGCACACGACCTGCTCCACGACATGTTCTTCGTCCTCTCGCTCTACATGGTGGGGCGCTGCGTCAACACAATCGTGATCAACGGCATCTTCACCGCAGGCGGCGACACGCTCTTCGACTTCTACAGCCTCGCCGTCTGCATGTGGTGCCTCGCCGTCCCCCTCGCCTTTCTCGGGGCATTCGTCTTCCACTGGCACCCCGTCCTGGTCTACGCCTGCACCTGCGTCGACGAGGTCGGCAAGCTCCCGTGGGTCTACCTCCACTTCCGCCGCTACAAATGGGTCAGGAACCTGACCCGGTGACATGCCGGGATGCGGACAGGCACCGCCGGCGTGCCAGGCACCTCATGCGCGCGACTTCCCGAAGCGGTCCATGAAGGCGTCGGTCGCAAGGCCGAGCGCCGATTCGGCGTCGAGGTCGAGCGACCGGGCCAGCGCCGCCAGCGCGAAGGCGGCGTCGCCGAAGCGGCGCTTGAGGGCGTCGGGGCCGTCTGCCGCCGCGCCATCGCGGCGCAGCGCGTCCAGCGCCGCATCCAGCGCCTCCCAGGCGCCGTCCTTCGGAATCGGCTCGAAGCCCGCGCGGGCGGCCTTGGCCTGAACCCGCTGCGCCTTCAGCAGCGCCGGGAGCGCCGCCGGCACCCCGGCAAACGGCGACTTCGGCTTCCCGACGCCCTCGGCGCGCTTTATGCGCTCCCAGTTGCCAAGGACGTCGGATACGCCTTCCACCTTCACGCCGCCGAACACATGCGGGTGGCGCCGCACGAGTTTGTCGCATACCGCGTTTATGGCATCCGCAAGTGAAAAATCGCCGCGCTGCTCCCGTATGCTCGCCTGGAACACGATCTGGAGCAGGACGTCGCCAAGCTCCTCGCGGTGGCCGGCGACATCGTCTGTCGCCATCTTGTCGAGAAGCTCGTAGCATTCCTCGATGAGGCAGGGCTTTAGCGTTTCAAGCGTCTGGACGCGGTCCCAGGGGCAGCCCGTGCCGGGGTCGCGGAGGCGTTCCACTATTTCGCGAAGCCGAAGCAGCGCGGAACCGGCGTCGCCGGCTGTTTGTGAAATGTCTGTGCCGTCGTTCATTTTTAGGTCCTCGTGAAGGTTTGGAGCTTTGCAACCGCGCGGACGTGCGGAGTTTTTGACAGGCAGTTTGACTTTCAAACCTTCCAACGTTCAAACTTTCAAACCTTCACCCGATGGAGACGGCGTCGCGCGCCGCGGCGACAAGGCCCTCCGCGAGGGCCGGGGTTGCCGCGTGCAGGGTCATAAGCCTGTCGCCCTTTGAAACGGCCTCGCCGCGCGCGACAAGGCAGTCGATTCCGGCGGCCGGGTCTATGGCGTCTGTGACGGCGCGGCGCCCGGCGCCGAGTTCCAGCGCGACGCGCCCGATCTTCGCGGCGTCCACTTCCGCGACAACCCCCTTGCGATCGGCCAGGACATCGGCGGAGGCCCCTGGCTGCGGGAGCAGCGCAGGGTTGTCCACGAAGCGCGGGTCCCCGCCCTGGGCCTCCACCATGCGCACGAACTTTCCAAGCGCCGCCCCGCTGTCAAGGGCGTGTTCGATGGCCGCGCGAAGGCCGTCGCCGGCCTGGCCCGGACTGGCTAGCGCGACCATGCGGCAGGCGAGGTCGAGCGTGAGGGCGCGCGTGTCGGCGGGGCCGGCGCCGCGGAGCGTCTCCACGGCCTCCGCAACCTCCAGCGCGTTGCCCACGGCGCGGCCATGCGGGTCGTCCATCGGCGTCAGGACGGCGTCGCACTTGCGCCCCATCCGCCGGCCCGTCGATACGAGCGACTCGAGAAGCTTCTCGGCGTCGGCCCTCGTCCGCATAAATGCGGCGCGGCCGAACTTCACGTCGAACACAAGCGTCCCGGCCCCCTCGGCAAGCTTCTTCGACATGATCGACGCCGTGATCAGCGGTATGCTCGGGACAGTCCCGGTGACATCGCGCAGGGCGTACAGCTTGCCGTCGGCTGGCGCGAGGCGCGCAGTCTGCCCGATGATCGAGCAGCCGACATCCCCGACTATCCTCTGGAAGTCCGCCACGGGAAGCCGCGAATTGTAGCCCGGAATCGAGTCGAGCTTGTCCAGCGTCCCGCCCGTAATGCCCAGGCCGCGCCCGGAAATCATCGGGACGGCGACGCCCATCGCCGCCACGAGCGGCGCGAGCATCAGCGAAATCTTGTCGCCTATCCCGCCGGTGGAGTGCTTGTCGGCGGTGGGCATCGGGCAGGCGCCCCAGTCCAGGAGGTCGCCGGAGCGCATCATCGCGTCCGTCAGCGTCGCCGTCTCGGCGGCGTCCATCCCACGGAAGAATATGGCCATGGCCATGGCCGCCATCTGGTAGTCAGGTATCTTCCCGGATGCGAAACCCCCGATGAACTCGCGGATCTCGCAGTCCTCCAGCCTTTCGCCGTCGCGCTTCTTCTCAATCGTCCATTGCGGAACCATGTCAATCTCCTTGCAATCATTCTAGCATATTCCGCCGCCATGGTCCCGGACATCGCCCTCTTTCCCTGGGCCATGTCCACCTTATGCCGCGAACTGTGCTATAATGGTCATGCGTTTTAATTGATGGAAATCAGGAGATATTTCATGAAAAAACAGGCCATTGGATTTGCTGTCGCCGCGTTCGCGGCCGCCGCGCTTGCCCAGGAGTCGCCCCGCGCCCTATACGGCGGGACGGCCACCGCAGCCCCGCAGCCCCGCTCCGCGGCCACGCAGATCGCGCCGCGATACAAGTCCACATACCGCGGCTACGACGACTACGGCTTCGACGACTTCCGCAAGGAGTGGATCGACGGGTGCCTGTCCGTGGGCCTCACGCTCTCCACCATGAGCCTTGACGACGGCCACCGCCCCGCCAACCGCGACGACGACTTTCTCGGGAACATCAACGAGCTGAAGAAGGATGGCGGCACCGTCGTCGCCCCGACAATCAACTACCGCCTCTTCAACTATTTCCTGTTCGGTCTCTCATACACCAAGGTCGAGGCCCGCACGATGAACTTCAACAACCACCTCTCCGACGGCAACGCCGAACTGAAGGGCCTCGTGCTGACCGCCGAAGTCGCCTACCCGCTCTTCGACGACTTGTTCATCCCCCACGCCGGCGTCGGCTTCGCGCCCCTTTCAGGCGATTTCTCGATGGACTCGTGGTGGCACGCCGGATACGCCTCGCCAGAGGACTACGAACGCCTAGGCCGCGACAACTCGCGCTACGCCCGCCACCGCTACATCGACGTTGACGACGAATCCTGCATCTTCCTCAACGTCGGCGTCTCCTGCAAGCTCGTGGACCACCTGCTTCTCGACATCTCCTGGCGCAAGCTCAGCCTCGACCCAGACTGCAAGTTCGGCTACGAGAGCGGCGGCCACAAGACCGTCGAAAGCACCGGGGACTTCGACATGGGCTGCACAATGCTCCTCTTCTCCGCCTCATACCTTTTCTAGCCCTGAATGAACCTATCCGAAAAACTCGGGCTCAAACGCCCGCTCGCCGTTTTCGACATTGAATCGACCGGCCTCAATCCCAGGACCGACAGGATTGTGGAGCTGTCGATTGTCCGCCTTGAAACCGACGGCTCGCGCAACGTCAAGACCTGGCTCGTCAATCCTGAAATGCCCATCCCGCACGAGGCGACGGAAATACACGGCATCACCGACCGCGAGGTCGCCGGGCGCCCGCCCTTCATCTTCATCGTCGACGAGGTCGATTCCTTCCTCGCCGACTGCGACCTCGGCGGCTACAACGTCCTCCACTTCGACATCCCGATTCTGGAGGAGGAGTTCTCGCGCTGCGGACGCGACCTCGGCGTTGACGGCCGCCATGTCATCGACGCCCAGAAGATATTCCACAAGAAGGAGCCCAGGGACCTTTCGGCCGCCGTCCGCTTCTTCTGCGGGCGCGACCACGCCGGCGCACACGGGGCCGAGGCCGACGCCATCGCGACCCTCGACGTCCTCGAAGGCCAGTTCGCGCACTACGACGACCTGCCTTCCTCCATCGAGGAAGTCGAGCGGGAGTTCAACGACATCGACCCGGACTTCGTCGACCGCGCCGGCCGCTTCAAGTGGCAGGACGGCGAGGTGGTCGTCAACTTCGGCAAAAAGAAGGGCGAGAAGCTCAGGGACCTCGCCGAAAACGACCGGAGCTTCCTGAAATGGATCATGAAGGGCGACTTCCCCATCGACGTGAGGGCCGTCGCCGAAAACGCCCTTGAGGGCAAGTTCCCAGTCAGGCGCTGACATTATGCAAGGCATGGTGGCGATTGTAATTCCCGCGTTCAACCCCGATGAGAGGCTCCCGGGCTACATCGCCTCGCTTCGCGCCGGATGCGATGACCCGATTGTCATCGTCGACGACGGCAGCGCCGGCGCATGCGCCCCCGTGTTCCGCCGCTGCCAGGAGGCGGCTCCCGGCGTCACCCTGCTGGCGCACGGCGTAAACCAGGGCAAGGGCCGCGCCCTGAAGACCGCCTTCGCCTATCTTCTTGAGCGACACCCGGGCGTCGTTGGCTGCGTCACGGCCGACGCCGACGGCCAGCACCTCGCGAAGGATGTCATGGAATGCGCCGCCGCGCTTCGCGCATCCCCCGGCGCGCTCGTCCTTGGCTGCCGCACTTTCGGTCTCTCGCACGTCCCCTTCAGGAGCCGCTTCGGCAACACCGCCATTCGAGCCTTTTTCGCCCTCGCCACCGGCCGCCGCTTCCTCGACACCCAGACTGGCCTCCGCGCGATTCCGGCAGACTTCATGCGCGAGCTGATTGACTGCCCTGGCGAGCGTTTCGACTACGAGACGCGGATGCTCCTCGCCCTCGGCGACCGCCCCCTGGTGCAGATCCCAATCGAAACCGTCTACCTTGAAGGCAACAAGTCCTCGCATTTCAAGCCGCTTCGCGATTCCACGAAAATCCTCGGCATCGTCATCGGCCACATCGTTTCGCGCTTCGTCCGCTTCACCGCCGCCTCGCTTGCCTCCTTCGCGGTGGACATCGCCCTTTTCAAGGCGCTCCACGCCATCGTGTTCCGCGACTTCAGCGTCGGCCGCCTCGCGCTTTCCGTGGCCGTCGCCCGCGTCGTGTCGGCGCTCTTCAACTACTTCGTCAACCTCCACTTTGTGTTCGGGGGGGTCAGGGCCACACGCTCGCTGGCCAAATACGCCGCCCTCGCCATCGGAATCCTCTGCGCCTCCTACATCCTGACCGCCATCGCCACCGACGCCTTTCCATGGGCATCGCGCCATGTCGCGACTACCAAGGCCGCAGTCGACCTCGCCCTGTTTCTCGCCAGTTTCGCCGTTCAGCGCCTTTGCGTGTTCTCCAGCCTCTCCCGACCATCCAAAACCTCCGGCGGAAAATGAAGCGCATTGTCATTCTCGGATCCTCCGGCTCCATCGGGCAGACGGCTGTTTCCATCCTCAGGGGGAATCCCGACTTTGAAGTCGTCGGGCTGTCCGTCCGCACCGACACCGCGGCGCTCCTGCGCGACGCCGCCGCCCTCGGCTGCCGCCACGTCGCCGTGGCGGACTTGGATGCGGCCGCCCGCATTGCCCCCGATTTGCCGCCGGGGCTTGTCCTGCACCGGGGCGAGGAGGGGCTTTGCGAACTGGTGCGGCTCGGCGCGGACATAGTCCTCTGCGCCATAGTGGGAATGGCAGGGCTCCGCCCGGTCCTTGCGGCCATCGACGCCGGCGCCGACATAGCGCTCGCCACCAAGGAGGTCCTTGTCGCCGCCGGCGGGGAGGTCATGCGCCGCCGCCTTGAAAGGGGCGTCCGCATCCTGCCCGTTGACAGCGAACACAGCGCGATCTTCCAGGCGCTCCAGTCCCGCGGCCGCGAGGCCGCCTGCACCCTCCTCCCGCACGAGGGGCGCAAACCTGCCTCCGAAACTGTCCGGCGCCTGATCCTCACGGCCTCCGGCGGCCCCTTCTTCTTCCGCCCCGAACTCGACTTCGACGCCGTCACGCCCGATGACGCCCTGAAGCACCCTAAGTGGAAAATGGGGCGCAAGATTACCGTTGACAGCGCCACCATGATGAACAAGGGCCTTGAAATCATCGAGGCGCGCTGGCTGTTCGACGTCCCACAGGAGAGAATCTCCGTCGTCGTCCACCCAGAGAGCATCGTCCACTCGATTGTCGAATACCGGGACCTCACGCAAATCGCGGAAATGTCGGAGCCGGACATGACTTTCGCGATAAACTATGCCCTGTCATGGCCGGACCGCTCCGCGCATCGCCTTGACAGGCCGCTTGACTTGGTGAAGGCCGGAACGCTGCGCTTCTTCAACCCGGACGAAGGGCGCTTCCCGTGCCTGGCGCTGGCGCGCGAGGCGCTTGGCCGCGGTGGCGCCGCGCCAGCGGCGCTCAACGCGGCTAACGAGGTGGCCGTCCAGGCCTTCCTCGACCGGCGCATCCGCTTCGGTGACATTTGGCGGATCGCCGGGCAGACGCTTGATTCATCCGGCTGGCGCTGCGGGGCGTCGATTGACGACATCTTCGCCGCCGATGCGGAAGCCCGCGCCCGCGCTGGCGAATTTGCCGCGAAACTTCATTAGGCCACGGATTTACAAATGAAGGCCATTTCCCAAAGCCGCCATCGCATTCTCGTCGTTGTGGCCGAAATGGGCCGCAATTCGCAACGCGAGATAGCCGGGATTTCCGCCTGGGCCAGGGATTCGGGCTGGACGGCCGACGTCGTCGAGGGCAGCCATTTCGGCTACCGGGCCGACTTTGGTAAGTGGATCGAGTTCTGGCGGCCAGACGGCCTGATTGTCGACCCCCTCTACGCCGGCGCCGCGCTGGCCGACGCCGAGGCGGCGAACCTTCCGCTTGTCGTTTGGGACGCCGCGGCGGCCGACGCCTTCCCCGGACGCTGCGCCAGGGCGATGAGCGACCCGGCCCAAATCGCCAATGCCGCCGCGCGCGAACTCCTCTCCACCGGCTTCCCGCGTTTCGCCTTCGTCCCGGCCCTTGGGAATCCACTGTGGAGCCGCGAGCGGGGCGCGGCCTTCTCCAACGCGATCCACGGCTTCGGCCATCCCGTGGCCTCCTTCACGCCCCCTGGCACCGCCGCCAACGACGCGTCGCTTTTCAGCGCCGCCCTTTCCCGTTTCCTCTCCGCGCGCAGGAAGCCGTTGGGCATTTTCGCCGCCAACGACGTCGCCGCCGTCTTTGTCCGCGACGCGTGCGCCGCCCTTGGCCTGCGCATTCCGCAGGATGTGGCGCTCCTGGGAGTCGACGACAGCGCCGAATACTGCGAACGCGGCGAACCCTCCCTTTCGAGCGTGCGCATCGACATCGAGGGCGGCGGGCGCGCCGCCGCCGCCCTCCTCGCCAAACTGGTCTCCGGCGGCGACGTCCGGCCCCTCGCGGCGCCGATAGGCTCGCCCGTTGCCAGCTACGGCGTCGAGCGCGTCGTCCGCCGCGCCTCCACAAGCGCCCTGACGGTATTCGACGCCCGCGTCGCCCGCGCCCTGGAGTGGATTCGCCTAAATGCGCTCTCGCCAATCGGCCCCGCCGACGTCGTGGCCGTCATGGGCTGCTCCCGCCGCCTTGCCGACCTGAACTTCCGCAAGGCCTCCGGACGCTCCATCCTCGACGAAATCCACTCCCGCCGCCTCGACGAGGCCAAGGCGCTGCTGAAGCTCAGCGACATCCCAATATCGGAAATCCCCGCGCGCTGCGGCTACGTCCCCGGCCCGTATCTCGGCATCCTCTTCAAACGCGCCACCGGCAAGACCATGCGCCGCTGGCGCGCAGACTGGCTCAAACGGCACGGGTAGCGCCGCGCTGCCGCAACGGCCACGTCCCCTTTCGAGGCGAACCGTTCCGCCTTCTACGTTACGCCCTTTGCGAAATCACGAGCGCGCGATGGCAAGTTGTGCTCCATTTTCTTTGCCCCGACGATGAACCATTGCCAAATCAGTAGTATAATTATTGCCTAATTAATAGTTTGGCGCTTGATTGCCCATGCGGTTTCCGCTAGAATCATTGCTGACGGTGTGCCGGGGGTGTTCCCCGGACCGCACAGACGAAAGGATTGGGCAAATCATGATCAAGTCATTCCCGCGCTTTGCGCGCAATTTCGCCACGCTCGCGGCGTTCTCGGCCACGCTGGGCGGTGCCGCAGCAGCAGCCCACGCGGACGAGCCGGCGATTATCCGCCACCTCGCGGACACCTATCTCCAGAGCGATGGCACCCAGGCCATTAACCTCGAATACCATGCAAACCACGGCACCCGCGTCGTCGCGGTCTTCGAGCCTGTTTCGACGAACGGCTCGCAGTATGTCTTCGGCTCGGCGTTTTCCTCCGCTTCGGACTTTCAGGAGGGGGTGTACATGCAAAACGGCGAAGTCAGCTTCGTGTGCGGCGACCTGTGGAGCGGCTCCGGCAACGCCTGGGGTCTCGGCTCAGGCATCAAGGCGACGCGCTCGCGCTTCACCGCCGACCTCGACATCGCCAACTCGCTCGCCACGCTGAAGAGCGGCGACTCCATCGTCTGGCGCAAAGTCATCACCTCCACGCGCACGAAGACCGACAACATCCCGTTGCACGTCTTCGCCAACCCGCACCCCTACGGGCAGGGAGGCCAGATTGTCAACAATCCCCGCGACTTTTCCAGCGTAAAGCTCTATTCGCTCTCCGTCTATGATGGCGGTGCGCTAGTGCGCGACCTTGTCCCCTACGGGCACGGCGCGGTGACGGGCCTCCTCGACCGTTGCTCCGGCAAGGTTTACGTCAATTCCCGCGCTGAAGCCAATCCCTTCGTTCTCGGCACCGACGACGGCTATGTCCGCAGCGACCTTGCGAGATATTCCGGACAGTGGCTCGACACTGGCTACAACTGCGGCCCGAACACGAAAATCGAGGTCGATTTCGCCATGCTCGCCACCAACGCGCAGCAGCGGGTATTCGGCGCTTTCGGCGGCGGCGACGAAGTCCAGGACGGGCTTCTCACTGATCTCTACGTCAATGGAGGCGGGAACTTCGCATGGGCGTGGCAGAACGACAAGGGAACAGGCAACTGGACGTCAACCGGCGTCAAGGCCGATTCCGAAAGGCACGTGTTCACGATTGACTCGCCGAACGGCACGGTTTCGCTCACGGACGCAAAGGGATCCGTGCTTTATTCGGCCGCGCTCTCCACCACGCGCTCGAAGACTGGCTGGAAGACGTTGCGCCTCTTCGGTTGCGTATCGACCAATGCGGCCGGAACGGTCACATACATCCGCCCCGGCTCCGTCCGCATCTACGGTCTTAAAATCTGGGACGGCGATTCTCTCGTCCGTAACTACACGCCGCGCATCGTCAACGGCGAGGCCGGCCTCTACGACGAGGTCAACTCCAACTTCTATGGCGCGGAACTTGCCAAGCCGTCCTCCGCCCTTCAGGCCGGCGGCGCCATCGCCTGCTCCTCCGCCGCCGACGGCGACGCCTACATCGAATCATTCGGCGCGCAACTCATCGATACCGGATACAAGAACAAGCGCTCGTCCCGCATCGAGGCATCCTTCCTCCTTGAGCAGCGGACAGGAACCCAATATGTTTTCGCGGGCATAAACAAGACGGACAATACATGGGCAGTAGCCGAAAACCTCGGCCTTTACTTCCAACGCACGAGCGTCAATAAATTCGCGACGCCCATCCGATACTGGAACGGGTCGACGACGAAGACTGCCAGTCCGGGCGACCTCGATCCGTATCCGGGGCGCATCTCAGTGACGGTTGACCTGAAGAACGGCAATGGCCATTGGACGATCCAGGGAACGCCGAAAACCAAAGATTTGTCGCTGCCGACCTCGACTGACAACCCGGCGTCAATCCTGGCGTTCGGCAGAAACGGTAACAGGGACCTGGCGCGAATCCGCCTCTATTCGCTTGGCATCTACGAGGACGACGCCCCTAAGCACATCTATTATCCGGCGCTTGAAGACGGCATGGCGGGCCTCTGGGACGCGGTGGAAAAGAAATTCATCGGCAACATGCTAACCTCGGACGGTTCCGGTTTCGCGCTCCATGGCGCCGGCGCGAACGGCTCCGGCATGGCCTTCACCGAACATCCGCAGGGCGGCAATGTTTCCCGCGACGGGTCGCTGGCGCTCTCCGCATTCGCCCCCGGCGCCGTGGGCTACCTGTGGCTCAAGAACGGCGAGATCATCGAGGGCGAAACCGGCCGGACGCTCAACGTCTCCTACGGTCGCGGCGGACAGACGGACACCTACCAGTGCCTTGCGCACTACAACCTCTTCGGCTATGGACTTTCCGACATAGCCGAAGTCACCAGCAATCCATCGGCTTTTATAATGGTGATGCGCTAGCGAAAGAGAACCTTGGAACCTAGATGAAGACAGCGCCGCTTGTTGTTCCAGTCCTGCTGTTCGCCCTTGCCGGAGCGCGGGCGGCCTCTCCCGCAGTGGATCCCCGTTCTGCCGATGACTCGCTCGTCACTCGTCACTCGTCACTCGTCACTGGGGGAAGCGGTCCCGCCTCTTCCCCCTACGGCGTCTGCGCCCACCTTCACCGGCAGAAGGACGCGGTCTTCCGCGAGCGCGAATGCTTCTGGGCGGCGGCGGCCGGGATCGGGCGCGTCCGGTTTGACCTCGAATGGTGGCGCATCCAGCCGGAACCCGGCGCGCCGTTCGACTTCTCGCACTACGACGCCGTCCTCGCCGACGCCGAGCGCCACGGCCTCGCAGTCCTGCCGATCATCTACGACCTCCCGAAGTGGGCCGAGCCGATCTGGGAGCATTTGCCCGACTGGGAGGCATTTGTCTTCGCGGTAGTCGAACACTACGGCGACCGGCTTCCCGAAATCGAAATCTGGAACGAGGAGAACATCCGGGTCTTCTGGCGGCACGATCCGGATCCCGCGCGCTACGTTGAGGCGCTGCGCGTCGCCTATGAGGCGGCCAAGCGCGCCAACCCGCGCGTCCGCGTCCTCTACGGCGGAACGGCCGCAGGTGTCCCCGGCGAGGCGGACTTCGTGCGCAGGACCTACGAGCAGGGCGCGGCGCGCTGGTTCGACGCGATGAACTTCCACCCCTACGGCCAGCCACGCGCCCCGGAAGGGCTGCTCGACACGGCCATCGAGGCGCGTCGCGCCCTGATGTCGGAGTTCGGCGACGCCGCTAAGCCGATCGCGATCACGGAACACGGCTGGCCGACTCACGACACGCGCGCCGAAGGCGTAGCCATCCTCAAGGCCGGACTCAAAATCGCCCGCCCGGAAAAGCGCTCGTGGCGCGTCGTTTACGCCGCCACGTCGGCGGGAGGCTCTTCGGGGGGCGGCGCGGCGCTCCCGAGGGCCGTCGCCGAAGCGCTCGAAGACGCCCTCCCCGCCGGTTCCACCGTGGAGGCGTGCTTTGGCGCGCGCCTGCGCGAACGCATCGCCGCCCGCGACGTCGATTGCATCGTCTATCCCTTCGACGAAACCTATCCCGCCGACACGTTCGAGAACGTGCGCGCCTTCGTCGAGGCGGGCGGAGTCCTCGCCGATCTCGGCGGAATGCCCATGTGGTATCCCGTGCGCGAAACGGCGCCCGGCATCTTCGCGCTCGGAACCCAGGAGGAAAAAAGCCCCGCCCGCGATGCGTTGCGAATAGACGTCTCGTCGTGGTGGATTGATCCGTCCCTGCCAAGGGAAACCAAGGCGTTCCCGACGGCCGAGGCGACAGCCGCGGGCTATCGCGGGGATCCCGCCGGCGAGCGCGCGACCCGCTTCCAGACGCCGCTCCTCCTGCGCGAGGGCGACGAGTTCATCCCGCTGCTCGTCGCGAAGGACGGCAAAGGGCGCGACGTCGCGGCGGCGAGCGTGACGCGCCTTGCGGGCGGTGGGTGCGTCATCGTCTCCGGCCTTTACGGGCGCGGCCAGAGCGAAACTGTTGACGAGGCGACGCAGGCGCGCTACCTCGTCCGCTCGCTCGCCATCGCCCTTGCCGAGGGCGTGGAAAGCTACTACTGGTACGAACTGCGGGCCAACGAGAACGACCCGTTCTACAGCGAGAACCACTTCGGGCTGATGCACTCCAACCTCACGCCGAAACCGGCATGGGGCGCATACCGCAACTTCACGCTCATGCGTCCCGCCGGATCCGTGCAGCTCCCCGGCCCGTGGCGCGACGAAAAGCGCGGCCTCTATTTTCCGCAGTGGACGAAACCCGATGGCACCCCGGCCGGCGTCATCTGGAAAACCGGTGCCACGGAACGCATGGCCCTGCGCTTCGCGGATATGGATGCCGCGCCGGTCTTCCGGTCCTTTACCGGACGCCTCCTGCACCCGGCACGAGGCGCGGACGGCACGTGGAGCGTCCCCGTCGGCGAAGAACCGCTGTTTTTCGAAGGAGCCAGACTTATGACGGAACGTCTCTGAAGGCCGTTTCGTCGCCGAAATGCGGCGTTCCGGAGTAATCGCCTTGAACGGGCCTATATATAGACAGACAATTTATTTTAGTGTCACAATACAGTCAAACATACCAATCTACGGGCTATGCGTCTTTCAGGCACCTTGCCGTGCAGAGCCTAATGCCGCACCATTTCTCGCATCTGCCAATAGGTCTCGCCCCCCGTCGTCCGCGGTTGCCGATGAACGGCAAATCGCTTTCGACATTTCGCCTTTTCACCTCGCGGGTTCGAGGAGGATTTCGCGGAGACGCGCGATTTCCTCCTCCGTCACGCCGCAGTCGAGGAGATATAGTTCGCAGCGGCGCTGCCAGGTGTCGCCAGGCTCGCCGTATTTGCCGATGCCATCCGTCAGGTGCGACTCGCGGCACCAGAAATCCGGCTCGTTCCCGTGGATGTCGTCCGGGATGTTCGGGTAGAAGGTCGATTCCCAGTCCGTCTCGATGTCGTGCTTCGGGACGCCCAGGACGCCCTGGAGGACGTAGGCCAGCGTACCGGTGCGGTCCGCGCCGCCGATGCAGTGGAAGTAGATTGGGTAGTTCGCCCTGTCGCAGAAGACCCGGACGTTTTCGGCCATGGTGCGCCGGTTCGCCTCGCTGTTGAACGCGGCGCGGTAGCATGGGGAACTGCGCAGGACGAGCTTGACGCCCGGCCCGAGCGGCGACTCGTCCAGGTCGGCCGTTTCGCCCTTGCTGCGGAGGTCGAGGTCGGTCTTGATCCCAAGCGTCCGCGTGAAATATTTCACGTCCTCGACGGTGAGGCGGTTGCGGCCCTGCGTTTCGCCGGTCACGCTGTTGTCGTTGAGCCCCTGGCCGCGGAAGGCCAGGCCCTGGCGGACGCGGCGGCCGTCCTCGGTGCGCCGGCCACCGAAGTCCCGGATGTTCCCGACGCGGCCCTCGATCTCAATCCAGCGCGGGGCGCGGTCCTCGGTGACGAACGCGGCGGTATTCGAGCGGACGACCGGGCCCTTCTTCTGCCCCTCCTGTGGTTTCCCGAGACCGGAGACGCGCCAGTAGTAGTCGCGCGCCACTTCGAGGTTGGCGCGGGGCACGGTGTAGGAGACGAGCTCCCCGCCGACGCCGTCGATGTCCCGGTCAGTTTCGCGTCCCGTCGCTGGATCGACGTTCTTCACGCCCACATACCACACCTGGGCGTCGAGGAGGGCGGCGTCCTTGCCGATTTCAATCTTCCAGGGCCCTGTCTCGCCTTCGGTGGCGCGCCATGAGAGCGTCAGGGGTTTGGCTTTGCGCCATAGTGGATCGTGGCGCACGACCTTGCCGCCATTTTCGCGGTCCTCGCGGAAGAGCGCGACGCGCTCCGCGAGCGTCGGAAGGTCCATGACCTTTTTCTGCGTGTCCGGGACGCGGGAGACGGCTTCGCCGCCAACGGGCGCAACTGGGACAATGGCGGCGTGGGCGGAAATGGCCGCAAGCGCAATCGCGGCAAATGACGAAAAGATTAGGGGAGTTTTCATGGATTTGTCCGTGTTGTTTATTGCGCTGATAATACCAAATGTCTCGTCTGGACGCAAATCTGAACGCATAAAAAAACGTAATGGGTCGGCGATTCGTGGAAGGGTGTGATTGGGGTGAGGTCAATGAATGAGCGAGGAGACACCATGCTTTCCCCAGAAAAACCTTCACTCTTGGCCTAATGTCGCGGCGTCGCGGGCACCCAATCCGCCGCATTTTCCAAGCTCGCCAGTGGTCGCGCGGAAGCGCGACCCTCCCGGTAGGCGCGGCGAGGACGTTGCACCCCCCAGCGCACACGCCCGCCCGCAACACATCAGGGGGAGAGCCGGTGTCAACAGAATGTCTGTCCCCTTGTGGCGCTCTGCGTGAGATAAATCTTGTCAATCCTGTCGGGCAAACCTCTTGACATCCCTTCTTGATCTGGTAGAATATTTTCGGTGCCTTTGCGGGTGCGCGTTGGCAAGTGCTGCGGCGGGTGCCGCGTCACAACCAACGGAGAACATCCACCAACTTTGAACTCTGAACTTTGAACTCTAAACTCTGAACTTTGAACTCTGAACTAACCACTAGCGGCTAATCACAAATCACTTCATGCGCATCTACCTTGACAACTGCTGCTACAACAGGCCATTTGATGACCAACGTGACCTTAGCGTCGCGCTGGAGACTTCTGCTAAACTGCAGATACAAAATCTCATGCGTACTGGCGCTGTTGAATATGTGTGGTCAGACAGCCTATGCCATGAATTAAACCGCAACCCTTTCCCAAAACGCTATCACTCCATTGTCGCCTAGATCGACGGCGCTGCAGCGTATGTTGAAACGACCGATGAAGTTATCGGGCGGGCAAAGTATTTCCAGTCTCTTGGCGTGAAGAAAATGGATGCTCTTCATCTTGCTTCTGCGGAAATGGCGCATTACGACTGGTTTTTCACAACCGATAGAGGCATATTGAAAAAAGTCAAGTCGGTTGGCACGATGCGCGTTGCCAATCCCGTGAATTTCGTTATTGGAGGAAACGACAATGAATGAACTTCAATTTGAAAGCGATGTGGCGCTAGGCGAACTCTGCATGGATGTCCTTGTCAAAAACGTGGGACTCCTTGAAACCGAGAGATTCATAGCGTATCTCAGCCGCGAAAGAGCCGACTATACCAAGTGGCGGCAGAATCAGTTTGAGGATTTGTCGCTGGAGGAACTTGGTCGGGCGACAAGGGAATCCGGTGAATTTGTCCGAAGCACCCACGAATTCCACAAAAAGTTTGGCAAAACCGCCACGCTTTGATAGACTTCCCACACTTGATTTTCACCTTTTCCGGCGCGGCGGGTGCCGCGCCACAACCAACGGAGAACAAGACTAATCACTAGCCACTAACGACTAATCTTACAATTTGACGCTGCAAAGTTGTCGCCGCTAGAAACTTCCGAAATTTTCTCAAAGTGGACGATACATTGCAGAGGAAGCGCTTGGCGCTTGCCTCTCTTTGTATTTCCACAATGGCTTCGGAAGGCCTCTAGCGGGATATGAAGAGAGGTTTTCTCTTTTTTGTCAGATTTCACTTTGTTTTTCGTATAAGGTAATAGAAGGATGGAATAAAATGAACAGCGAAAACTCACGAACTGTAGGTAAGGCTGCCAACATTCAAGCAAGTTTCACTTTTATCTGCCCGCATTGCGAGCAGCGTCTTGAGGCCGAGCCGGACATGGTCGGCATGGAACTGAAATGCCCAACATGTGCTCTGCCAATTACCGTGCCAGCGCCAGTTGCCAGAAAAGAGGTTGTCACTAATGAATCGGTGGACTCATTAAATGGCGGGGTCCCCTGCGAAATCGAGAATTCTGAATTGGGAAATGTTTGGCAACATAGCATGATTGTTTCCTGCCCACAGTGTGGCCATAAGTGGGAATGCGACGACTCGTTTGATGGAGTGTTTGGCGAATGTCCTGCCTGTGGGAAAGGCTTCATTTTATCGTCGGACAAGCCTAAAGCCGCCAAGTCACCTAAATCGCCCCTATTGGACAAGGTTGGCGTAAACAAAAATGAAGATGTAGCCGAGACATTTAAGTTTAGCCGATTAATCCCATTGGCTATCTGCTGTCTTGGATTCGGATGGCTGTCCGTCGGGATGCC
>JAFWPM010000175.1 GCA_017509565.1 Kiritimatiellia bacterium
ACCAGAACAGCTTTGTCGGTGCCGTCGCCATCTGCGCGATGCCGAGGAGGGCGAGCAGTGCCCCGTTGGCGACCAGTATCCGGAGCAGGAGATACTTGGAGCGAATGGTCGTTCCAAGGCGGACCGACATGACTGCGGCGAACACCGCCATGAACCATATCAGGACGTTTCTGGCACCCTCCTGGTCGACGCATGACGGCAGGCTCGGGATTGGGGCGTCCGTGAACTGCCACTGGGCGTCGGCCTGGCTCCATTCCAGCACCCGCGGCCCGTTCAGCCACTGGATTGTAAGGAATGTCAAGAGGGCAAGGCCAAAGTACAGGACAGGGTCGCGGATGAGTTTCCCCAGAAGATGCCGGACTGCCCCGCGTGGCGACTCATAGTCGCGGCGCGGGGGCAGGACGAACAGCGTCTCAACGGAAAGCAGGCTTATCCATGGCAGCGCCCACCAGTAAGCAGGGGAGGAGCCGCCGCGGGCCCATGACGACCAGATGACGAAGAGCGAAACCGCCAGCGCGACTCCGTAGCGGGCTATGAATGATGTCATCGCTTTGCCCCCCAGGCTACCTGCGGCGTTCGCCGTTTTCACGCTCAAGGAGCTCCTGGCACTTGATGCAGTAGCGCGAGAATGGCTGGACTTCAAGACGGACGCGGCGAATCGGGTTCCCGCAGTTGAGGCACTTCCCGAAGGTCCCGTCCTTGATTCTGGCTAGCGCCTCGTCAATCCTGTTGAGGTAGTCCTTGGTGTTTCCAGCGCGCTCAAGCGCGAGGAACTTGTCGAATATGCTCGAACCGTCATCGCCGCTGTTGTCCGCCTCGTTGTGGTGGCGGACGTTCTGCCGCGCCGACTCCACCGAACGGTAGTATTTGTCGCGTATTGCGAGAAGGGCCTTTTCCGCCATCTTTATCTCGGCGGCCGTGAGCGGCTCGTCCGGAACAAGTTCGCCCACCATCGAGATCGGGCGCTTGGGGATGTTGCGGTTGACTGTCCTAAGGGAGACTATTTTGCGTTCGGTCTCCGCCTTGGCCGGGGCCTTTGGAGCGGCGGGTTTCTTGGCCGGCGCGGGCTTTTTAGCCGGCGCGGGCTTCTTAGCTGGCGCGGGCTTCTTGGCCGGCGCGGGCTTCTTCGCGGGAGTCGCGGCTTTTTTAGCCGCAGGGGCCTTTGGCGCTGCCGCCTTTTTGGCCGGCGCCGTCTTCTTTGCAGTTTCCTTTTTCGTCATCTTCGATAATCCCTGTGATTGTTGCCCAGAATGCCGGACGCCGCGCTCCTTGGCGCGACGTTCTAACGCATATTGGAAAAGTGCCTACTCGGCCACCGGGGCTGCCGGTTCGTCAGCAGTTTCCGCCGCGTCAGCCGCGATGTCCGCCGCGTCAGCAGTTTCCGCCGCGTCAGCCGTGATGTCCGCCGCGTCAGCAGTTTCCGCCGCGTCAGCCGCGTCCGCCGCGATGTCCGCCGCGTCGGCAGGCGCAAGCGCGCCGCGCAGCGCCGAGAGCTGGTCGGAGAAGCTTTCAGAGCGGAAGCCTTCGAAGCGGTCGATCGCCCCGGTGACGCGCTCGACCGAATCCTCCCACTGCGTCCCCTCTACGTCCTTTGCAAGACTGCCGAGTATTTCCCTGGCGGCGGCCTTGTCGCCTGAAGCGGCCATCGAGCGGGCCTCGCCAAGCAGGGCCATCGTCTTGGTTGGCGAGCCGGCCGGAGCCTCTATCTTGCGGTAGTCCTCTATCGCCTGCTGGAATTCACGAAGCGCCTCTTCCGAAGCGGCAAGGCCCAGGCGAGCCTCTTCCACAAGCTTGTGGCCGGGGTTGCGCCTGACAAACTGCGCGTAGGTTTCCTTGGCGCTGTCGTATTGCCCTGCGTCGTAGAAGGCGCGGGCAAGGCGAAGGCGGATCATCGGGCCAAGCTTGGTCCCGCCAAAGCGCCCGTTGAGGTCTTCCAGCGTCGTCACGTCCGATGCCGTGAGCAGCGCCGCCGAGGCGTTCTCGTATTTCGCGGCGCGGGACTTCGTGTATGCTATCGCAAGTACGGCGACAAGTATGACTATCGCAACTTGGTACGCGCAGCTCCTGCCGTTTTCCACTATCCATTCGTATGCGGGAACAAGTTCCTCTGGCATGTTCGCCGGTACCGGTTTGACGGGCTTGCCGTCTATCTGCGTCTTGCTCATTTGGCTGAAGGTTTTGTTGGGTTGAAGGTTTTGGGTTGAAGGCCGAATCGCGGAGTCCTGTCCGTGGACAGGCTATGTATTATATAGGTTTTGCCGACTCCGCGCAACAGTTATTTCGCGCGAAGGAGGAAGTGGTTCTTCCTGCCGGCGCGGAAAACCGCCACGCGCCCGTCCACTAGGTCGCCTTCGCAGAAAAGCCTGTCGGGCGCGGCCTTTTCGCCGTTCAGCGAAAGTCCGCCCTGCTGGGCGAGCCGCCGGGCCTCGCCCTTCGATCCAGTCATTCCGACGAGCGCCGCCACTTCAAATGCGGGCTTGCCGACAATTTCCGCGCGCGCCGCTTCCCCGGACTTGACGTTCTTGAAGATGTTTTCGAGTTCGTCTGCGGAAAGCCCCTCCATTGATCCGCCGAACAGGACTTCCGTGGCGCGGAGCGCCTGGCTGAGTCCGGCTTCGCCGTGGACGGCGCGCGTCACCTCCGCGGCCAGGACTTTCTGCGCCTCGCGTCTTTCGGGCGCCTCCGCCACTGTCCTCTCAAGTTCGAGTATCCTCTCCTCAGGCAGGAATGTGAAGATGCGGAGGTAGCGGATGACATCTGAATCCATCGCCCTGAGGAAGAACTGGTAGAAGTCGTAGCAGGAGGTCTTGCGGGAGTCGAGGAAAATGGCGTTGCCCTCGCTCTTGCCGAATTTCAGCCCGTTCGAGTCGCAGACAAGGGGGAAGGTCAGCCCGTATGCCTCGGCGCCGCGCAGGCGGTGTATGAGGTCGGTGCCGGCCGTGATGTTGCCCCATTGGTCGCTTCCGCCAACCTGCATCGTGCAGCCGTAGGTGTCGTATAGGTGCAGGAAGTCGTTGCCCTGGAGTATCTGGTAGCTGAATTCCGTGAAGGTCATGCCGCCGTCAGTCGCCTCAAGGCGCTTCTTGACGCTCTCCTTGGCGAGCATCGCGGGGACGCGGAAGTTCACGCAGATGTCGCGCAGGAAGGAGATCGCGCTGACGTCCTTGTACCAGTCGTAGTTATCGACCATGACCGCCGCGTTCGGCCCGTCGAAGTCGAGGATGCGGGAGAGGTTCTCGCGTATGCCCTTCTTGTTCTCGGCGACCTGATCGACCGTAAGCATGTTGCGTTCGGCGGATTTTCCGGATGGGTCGCCTATGAGGCCGGTCGCGCCGCCGACGAGCGCTATGACCTTGTGCCCGGCGTTCTGGAAACGCCGCAGCACGACGATCGAAACCAGGTTCCCGGCCTGCAGAGAACGCGCCGACGGATCGAAACCGCAGTACACCGTCATAGGGCGTTCAAG
>JAFWPM010000176.1 GCA_017509565.1 Kiritimatiellia bacterium
GCGGCGGGCGCGTCCCGTCGCGCCTTTGCTGGGCGGGGCGTGGAAGCCCGTCGTCGCGGCGGCGCCGTGCGCCGTCGCCCTCGACCACCCTCACGGTCTCCGTGGCATCGTCCTTGGCCCACGACGGCGCAAAGAACCCCGCCAAATCCGCCAGTCCGGACAACGAATCGAGTCCGGCTTTGTTGTCTTCTGCATTCATGGCCTGAAAACTTTGTTTTTTTTTCTGCGAATATTATGACAAAATCGCGCCCTGCTAGTCAAGTAGTGGCCAATGGCTTGGCGCGCTGGCAGATTGGCGGGCGGATTTGTTCGCCGCCAACGCGGCTTGCATCCCGAGAGATGAGGATTATATGCGAAGGCCGCCGGACCTTCAGCCGATTGCGTCCGGGGGCCTGGCCTTGACGGTAAGTTTCACGGATGGCCGGCCAGGTGGGACTGTGAACTGCGCGGCGATGCGATACCCTGGGACCCAAGCCACGGAGTCGCGCGTCGCAATGACCGGATAGCCGCTGCGCCTTCCGGCGGGGATCTTGCAGTCAACGAAAACATCCTGTAGTTTTCTGGCGCCAGCCATGCCGAACGGGGTGATTCTGTCACCTGGAAGGCGGGACCTTACGGCAATCCCCCCCGCCTTTTCCACGGCATCGAGCGAGATTGTGCAGCATGCCGGCCAGACATCCGGCGTTTCGCGATGGCGAAGTGTCCCATCCGAAATTTCCGCGGACACAGAGTATGGGCCCCATGTCGCAGTCCCCGGGATTGGTATTTTGGCTGGGGCCGGCGCCCGCTCTGGTTCCGTGCGGACATGGGCGACCCCGGCGCCATCCACATCGACGACCTTGCCGCCCGGGATGTTGACGGCGGCGCCTGGGGCGGCGGAAAGCAGGGCCTCGACCACGTGGAAACCCGCCGCCCGGGGGCCAGCGTTTTCCATCAGCCACTTGCGGACGACGCGCCTGGCAATGGCGGCCGGGCTTTTGCGAAGGCGGGACGTCTCAAGGCCGCCATCCCCGCGGATGGCGGCGCCAAGCTCCCGGGCGGCCGCCTCGGCGAATGAATCCTCGTCGCGGAGGATGGCCGCGCTCTGGGAGATTGCGGCGGAGATTTCATCCTCCGGCCTACCGAGGACTTCCGCAATGTGCGGCATGAGGCGAAGGCGGACGCGGCAGCGGGGGATGGATTCGTTGCCGTTCGCGACATCCTCCATCCAGCGGATTGACCGAGCGCGCAGGAAGTCGCGGAGTTCATCGCGCCCGAACCCGAGGAGGGGCCGCAAAATCCACGGGCCGTCGGCGCATGGACGGGTTGCGGGGCGCATTCCCGAGAGCCCCGCCGCGCCCGAACCGCGCAGTAGGCGCAGGAGCAGGGTTTCGGCGACATCGTCCCGCTGATGGCCCGTGGCGATGGCGGCGAGGCCGAGCGCGCGGGCGGCCTCGGCGAAGAATGCGAGGCGGGCCTTTCGTGCGGCCATTTCGATTGAGAGCCCGTTTCCCGCCCTGACGGGCGGGTCTGAGCGTTTGGAGAAAAACTCAAGGGAGAGCGCGGCGGCCGATTCCCGTACGAATTCGGCTTCGGCCTTGGAGTTTTCGCCCTCAATGGCGTGGTCGAAGCACAGGACTACGGGAGCTGGGCCGGAAGGGGGGCGGCTGGCGGCCACCAGGTGCATGAGCGCCATGGAGTCGGAGCCGCCCGAGACCGCGAGGCCGATGCGGGCGTCCGCGCCGATGCCGCATAGCCCGGCGGCTTCGCCTAGCGCGGCGCGGAAGCGGTCCGCGATTTGGGGCGTGGCGCTCATTCCGCAAACTCCCGCGCCATGTCGAAAAGCAGGCCGTCGAAGGCCGGGGAGACATTGCCGAAGCCCCTTTCCAGCACTTCGCGGGAAAGCGCGTCGTGGCCGAAGTCGTGGCCTATGTGGGTCAGGAGGACCCTGCGGGGGCGCAGGTCCCCGACAATGGCGAGGGCTTCGGCAAGAGACAGGTGGGTGGGGTGCGGCCTGCGCTTGAGGCAGTCGATCGCGAGGAGGTCGAGTCCCCCCATTGCGTCGCGCGAGGCCGCCGGGAGCTCATGGCAGTCGGGGACATAGCCGAAGCGGCGGCCGGCGTATTCGAAAATGTAGCCAAGCGTCCTTGTCCATCCGTGGATTGAATCGACGGGTGTGACGGAGACCTCGCCGCCATCTGGTGCTTTGAGCGAAAATGGGCCGGATACGGCGTTCATCAGGAGCTTGGGGCGGAATGTGCCCGGAACAGCGTCGTGGAAGATGTAGTCGAAAATGCGCCGGATGTCGGCCAGCGTCTCCGGCGCGGCGTAAAGCGGTATTGGCGCGCCCTGGACCGTATTTACGCGGCGCACGTCGTCAAGGCCGAAAAGGTGGTCGACGTGGGCATGTGTCACGAGAAGGTGGTCAATGCGCCGGATGTCGTGGCGCAGCGCCTGTTCGCGGAAGTCCGGGGAGGTGTCCACGAGGATTTTCAGGCCGCCGGCGGAAATGTATACGCTTGAGCGGAGGCGTCTGTCGCGGGGGTTGGGGGAGGTGCAGACGGGGCAGTCGCAGGCGATCATCGGGACGCCTGCCGAAGTCCCGCTGCCGAGGAAAAGGATTTTGAAGTCTGCGGACACGGCTGGAGGTTGACGGGGCGGGGTGTTGGCGGTCAGTCGCGGGCGCTCGGCCGCGGCTGGCTGCATGGTGGGTGGAGGGTTTCCGCTGCGCTGCGGGCGCCACGCCGCCACGGGAATGCGCCGAAGGTTTCGGCCGCTGCGCCGGCGAGGAAGAGCGATCCGCAGACGACGATGGCGCCGCCGGCGGACGATGCCCAGTCCGTGGCCATGTCCAGGACGGCGCTCAAGTCCGGTCCGGCGCCAAGGACATCGAAGCCCGCCTGGGCCATGAGCGCGGCCGCGCCGCTGGCCGGCAAGGTCCTCGAGTTCGGGGTTTCCGTCGCGAATGCCACGCGGAAGCGCGGGCGGAGGATGCGCAGGAATCCGGCGACGTCCTTGTCGTCGCAGAAGCCTGCCACGAGGGCGAGCGGTCGGCGCCCCAGCTTCTGGAGCGAAGCGGCGAGCGCGGCCGCGGCGGGTGGGTTGTGGGCGCCATCGACGATTGTCAGCGGCTCCTTGCGGACCGTCTGGAACCGGCATGGCCACCGGAGATCGGCCAGTCCGGACTTGAATGAGCCGTCGCCGATCTGGATCCCCGCGGCTGCCGCGAAAGACTCGACGGCTGCCGCTGCGGTGGCGAGGTTTTCGGACTGGAACGCCCCTTCGAGAGGGAGGCGGATGCCTGAAATGGAGCGGATTTCGTCCTCCAGGGAAAACAGGGTCGATCCATCCTTCCCGCGATGTGCGGAGACAATCGGGGAGAAGGGCGAAAGCGGGGCGCCGACTTCCGCCGCGCGGGCGGCGATCACCGCGCGGGCGGCATCGGGCATGGCCCCCATTACAACGGGGCGGCCGGGCTTGACGATGCCTGCCTTTTCAGCGGCGATGGCTTCGACCGTGTCGCCAAGCCACTCGCAATGCTCCAGGCCTATGTTGGTTATGGCCGAGACAACGGGGAGAATCACGTTGGTGGCGTCGAGGCGGCCGCCAAGGCCAGTTTCAATGACGGCGACGCGGACACCGGCATTGCGGAAGGCGCAAAAGGCGGCTGCGGTGGCGATTTCGAAGAAAGTGGCGTCGGCGGCGGGGTGGCCGGGTTGCCCGTGGATGGCGGCCATCACCTCGTCGATGGCCGATTCGAGGGCCCCGTCGGAAATTGGCTCGCCGCCTATTTGGATGCGCTCGTTGAAAAAAACGAGGTGCGGCGAGGTGTAGAGTCCGACGGGGCCGAGACCGGCGCGGCCAAGGATTGCGGCGCACATCGCCGAGACTGAGCCCTTGCCGTTGGTGCCGGCGACATGGATGCAGGCGAGGCCGCGTTCGGGATTGCCAAGAGTGGCCATGAGGGCCGCGATGCGGTCAAGGCCCGGTTTCATGCCGAAGCGCCTGCGTTTTTCGATAACTCCGATTTTTTCCTTCAGTGCCATAGTCCCTACTATTATAGCGGCAAAAACACGAAGTCGCAACCGCTGGGGAAAATGCGCAGTTGTCCATAATAAAAGACACCGAAGCTAAAACAAAATGCGAATGCCCTCCCCACGGCGCTAGGGATTCCCCTGCCCGGCGCGGCGGTAGCGCAGGAGGAGCGAGGAATTGGCAATTACCAGAAAGGAGCCGGCATTGTGGACGAGCGCGCCGGAGACAGGATCCAGGATTGCCGTCATTGCAAGGGCGGCCGCGATGAAGTTGAGCAGCATCGCGAATCCGAGGTTGCGTCGGATCGTCCTGACCGTCCGGCGGGAGAGGGCGATGAGGTGCGGCAGTTCGCGCAGACCGCCGCCAACGAGAACCACATCGGCGGCCTCCACGGCAATGTCAGCCCCAGTCCCGCCCATGGCGATGCCGACATGCGCCGCCTTGAGGGCCGGCGCGTCGTTGATGCCGTCGCCAATCATGCAGACATGGGCGCCTTCGCCCTCGGAAGACCTTACCCATTCGAGCTTTCCCTCGGGGAGGCACCCCGCATGGACGTCCCCTATTCCGAGCCTTGCCGCGATCTCGCGGGCCGGAGCCTCCCGGTCGCCGGTAAGGAGAACCGGTTCGACGCCCTCGGCGCGCACCCCCGAGACCGCGGCGCCGGCATCGGGGCGCAACTCGTCGGCAAGGGCGATGAAGCCAATCGGGCGGTCGTCCGCCGCGACGTGCGCGACAGTGCAGCCGCGCGCGAGCCATTTGTCGGCCTCAGCCGTTTTCTGGCCGCTCCCCGCAAAGCCGGCGGACCCAACGGAAATCACGCATCCGCCAACGGTCGCGCTCACCCCCCTGCCCGGAACCATCGAGAAGTTCTCGGGCTCGGCAAGCGGGACGCCCCTCGACTTTGCGGCCCTGACGACGGCCCTGCCTAGCGGATGCTCGCTGCGCATTTCGGCGGATGCGGCGAGAGCGAGCAGTCTCTCCCCGGTGCAATCCCCGCCTGCCGGCACCACGGCCACAATCTCGGGCGCGCCGACGGTAAGCGTCCCGGTCTTGTCGAAGGCGATGCGCCCGACCCCGGCGAGTCTTTCGAGCGCGTCGCCCTCCCTGACGAGAAAACCGTGGCGGGATGCGTTGCCGATTGCGGCCATGATCGCGGTGGGCGTCGCCATGACAAGCGCGCAGGGGCAGAACACGACAAGGACGGAGACGCCGCGCACCGCCTCGCCCGTGGCGGCCCATATGCCTGCGGCTGCGACGAGCGCGGCGGCGACAATCCAGGTGGCCCAGCGGTCGGCAAGGCGAACGATCCTCGATTTGCCGGCGTCGGCTGACTCAACCAGGGCTGCCATGCGCGCGGGGGCGCTGTCCCCCTGCGCGCGGAGCACCCGCATGTCGAATGCGCCAAAGCGGTTCACCGCGCCGCCGGTCACCTCGTCGCCGGCCGACTTGTCGACCGGAATCGGCTCGCCCGTCAGCATTGACTCGTCGACCGATGAGTTCCCCGAAATGAGAACGCCGTCAGCCGGGACCGTTTCGCCGGGGAGGACGCGGAGAATCTGGCCGACGGCGACACCTGAGGCGGGCACATCCTCCACGGACCCGCCGTCGCGGACAACGCGGGCGGTGCGCGGGGCGAGGGCGGCAAGGCGCTCGATGCCGCTCCTGGCCCTGGCCACGGTCCTTTCCTCCAGCCACTCGCCCAGCATCATGATGAAGGCGACTTCGGCGGCCGCGAAGATTTCGCCAAGGACGACGGACGCGACAATCGCGACCGCCACCAGGAGGTCGGCCTTGACGTCGAAACGCTCCCATAGCGCCTCTGCCGCCTCAAGCATGATCGGCACCCCGCAGACGAGGACGGCAATCCAGGCTGGGTCGAGGGGGAGGCCCCGCCAGACGGGCGGGGTGCCAATCAGGAGGCTTGCGCCGAGGGACAGCGCGCCGAGGAGGAAGCGCGCGGAATTCCAGGCGCCGCCATCGCGCCCTTGGCCGGAATCGTGGCGGTGGCAGTGGCCGCCGCCGCGCTCATTGTCTTGCTTTTCCATTTGCAGACCATTATACTCCTATGGGTATAAGTATGTCAAGGCGTGGTGAATGGGGTGCGTGGCGAAAGGCGTGGTACATAAAGGGACACACAATCTATTGACATGCGCGGCGTTTTGGTATAATGGACGGCCGGGAATCAGAACGAAGCAACAACAACGCGAGCACGAACCATGGCCGGCGAATACGTATTCAACCTACAGCGGGTGACAAAGCAGCACAATGCGAAGACGATACTTGAGGATGTCTCACTGGCGTTCTTCTTTGGCGCGCACATCGGCGTGATTGGCGCCAACGGGTCGGGCAAGTCGTCGCTTCTGAAGATACTTGCCGGGCTCGACAAGGACTTCATGGGGGAGTGCCAGATAGCGAAAAACGTGCGCATAGGCTACCTTGAGCAGGAACCCCAGCTGGATCCGGGGAAAACCGTGGGGGAATGCATACAGGAGGGCGTTGCGGAGGCGCAGGCGATACTTGACCGCTACGACGCGGTATGCGACAGGATGGGCGAGGACGGGGTTTCCGACGAGGAGATGGACCGCCTTGGCGACGAAATGGGGCGTCTTCAGGAAATCATAGACCAGAACGACCTCTGGTCGCTCGACCACACGGTTGAGATGGCCATGGAGGCCCTGCGGACGCCGCCGGCCGATGCCTCCGCCGCGAACCTCTCCGGCGGCGAGCGGCGCCGCGTGGCCCTCTGCCGCCTGCTCATATCGAATCCCGACGTCCTTCTGCTCGACGAGCCGACGAACCATTTGGACGCGGAATCGGTGGCGTGGCTGGAGGAATACCTCAGGAGGTTTGCCGGCACGCTGGTTGTGGTAACGCACGACCGCTACTTTCTAAACGACGTCACGTCGTGGATACTTGAACTCGACCAGGGGCGCACGTACCCGTGGAAGGGCAACTACGAGGAGTGGCTTGTCCAGAAGCAGGAACTCATGGCGCGGGCGCAGAAGCAAAACGAAAGCCGCAGGAAACTGCTGGAGAACGAGCTGGCCTGGGTCCGGACGAACCCGTCCGGCCGCCGCGCGAAGAGCAAGGCGCGAATCGCGCGCTACGAGGAGCTCGCGAAGCAGCAGGTCGAAGTCCGCGAGGACGACCTGAAGATATCGATACCGCCGGGGCCGCACCTCGGCGAACTCGTGGTAAAGGCCGAAAACCTGACGATGGGATATGGCGACAGGCTTCTCTTCGAGAATGTCAACTTCGACCTGCCAAGGGGCGGCATCGTGGGCGTAATCGGCGGCAACGGCGCCGGCAAGACGACGATGATGAACCTCATCACCGGGAAGGCAAAGCCGCTGTCCGGGAAACTGACGGTCGGCCCGACCGTCGTGGTGTCCTACGTTGACCAGATGCGCGACGCGCTGGACGACAGCAAGACAATCTACGAGGAGATCACTGGCGGGAACGAGAACGTTGATCTGGGCGGGCGCCAGATGAACGGGCGGGCCTACTGCTCGCGCTTCAATTTCAGGGGCGCGGAGCAGAACAAGAGGGTCGGGGTGCTTTCCGGCGGCGAGCGCAACCGCGTGCATCTCGCGAAACTCCTCCGGTCCGGCGGCAACCTGCTGCTGCTGGACGAACCGACGAACGACCTGGACGTCGCGACGCTGCGCGCGCTTGAGGAGGGGATTTCCGACTTTGGCGGGTGCGTGGTGGTTGTCTCGCACGACCGCTGGTTCCTTGACAGGATAGCGACGCACATCCTCGCCTTCGAGGGAGACTCGAAGGTGACATTCTTCGAGGGCAACTACCAGGACTACCACGAGGCGCGCAGGAAGCTTCTTGGCGACGCGGCGGACAAGCCGAAGCGTGTCGCCTTCCGCCCCATCAGGACGAAGCAGTAGGCGGCGCCACCGGGCTCAGGCGCGCGGGTGGGCGGCCTCGTAGATTTCGCGCAGCCGCTCGATGGTGACGTGCGTGTAGATCTGGGTGGTGGACAGCGAGGAGTGCCCGAGCAGCTCCTGGACGGAGCGCAGGTCGGCGCCGGCGTCCAGCATGTGGGTCGCGAACGAGTGCCGCAGTTTGTGCGGCGTGACCTCCGGCGGCAGTCCGGCGGCGGAGAGCCAGCGCTTCATGGAGCGTTCCATGGAGCGGGTGGAGATGCGGGCGCCGTCGCGCAGGTTGCGGAAAAGCGGGGAATCGGGGTCGCGTCCGTCGCCCCAGAGTTCGTCGGCGAAGGAGAGGGCTTGCGCGAGCGCGGCTATGGCGGGGGCTCCGATTGCGGAGAGGCGCTCCTTGCGGCCCTTGCCGAAAAGGCGGACTGCGCCGGACTTTAGGTCCACGTCGCGGACGGAGGCCCCGGCGGCCTCGGCCACGCGGGCGCCTGTGCCGTAAAGGAACTCGAAGAGGGCGGAGTCGCGCCAGGCCGCGTATGCGTCCTGGGCGACTGGGGGTGCGCCCGACTGGCGGGAGAGGGCCTCCAGCGGCGCGCGGACGAGGCAGTCGATCTGGTCCTGCGACAGTATCTGCGGGAGGCGCCGCGAGAGCTTTGGCCCGCGAATTGCGCCGCATGGGTTCGAGTCGATGGCGCCCTCGCGGATCATAAAGCGGAAGAAGGTGCGGACGGCGGAAAGCTTGCGCCGCACGGAAGCGGCGGATTCGCCGCTTTCGCCGCATTCGGCGAGGAAGGCGCGCACCGAGCCGCGCCCTGCGGAACCCCAGTCGAAGGGCGGGGGCGCGTCGCCGAACTGGAAGAAGGCGAACTGCCCGAGGTCGCGGAGATATGCCGCGACGGTGTTGCGGGAGACATTCCTCTCGTCGGCGAGGTGCGAGACGAAGGCGGCCGCCGCGGGGTCGTCGGCCAAAGAGGCGTGGACTGGCGGGGGCGTGACGGCGGCGCCGGTGCGCGCCGCGAGCGGCACCGGCCCGTCGCCGGCCGAATACGTGGTCTGGCCGGCCAGGCGCTTCACCGCTCGTCCTGTGGCTTGCCGCCATCGGGGCGCGGCGGCAGGAACTCCGCAGGGATGCGGTGGGCGTAGCGCGCGACCATGCGGCGGAGAACGGCCCGCTGCTTGTCGGAGAGGCTGCGCTTGGTCTCGAACTGGCGCTGGAGCGAGAGGAAGAACTTCCTGTCGTCCAGATTGCGCCCGCGGCGCTGGACGGGTTCCTCCCAAATCTGCACCTGGGCGAGGGCCGCCAGCAGCGGGGCGCTCTCCTCATCCTTGGCGGGCGGCGCGGCGTTTACGGAGATGCCGTACTTGGCGGCAAGCGCCGGGCCGTCGGGGATGTCCGGGAATGAGGATTCGAAGATGCTGTTCACCGCGGCCAGCTGGCGGCCGGAAAGGTTGCGGCCGGACTTCAGCTGGGACAGAACGGATTCGAGGAACGCGTTGCGGCGCTCGCCGTTGCCGGGGACGGTCAGGAGCATCTCAAGCTTGTGGAGGGTTTCGGGCGGGGTCTCGGGATACTGGGAGCGCTCCTTCTCGGCCGACTCGAAGGCGGCCAGGCGCTCGGCGAAGTCCGGGATTTGCATGCGGTGGCGGTGCGCGATGGCCAGCAATGCGGAGAACTGGCGCGCCGAAATCGGCTTTTCGCCGGCATTGAACTGGTCGCGCAGGGAAGTGGCCATCTTGTGGTCGTCGTAGGTCCTGCGCCCGCGCTTCTCCGGCGGCAGCCATTCCGTCACCTCGTCCAGCGCGGCGAGGACAGTCCTGACATCCTCGGACTTGGCGGGCGGGTCGCGGCTTTCGTCGAGCCACTTCTGGAACTGCGCGTAGAATTCGCCCATCAGCGATTCGTAGCCGAGCTTGGACGAGCCGTCCGCGACCTCGTCCAGGGACTCTTCCAGCCTTGCCGTGAAGCCGACGTCGAAAAGGGCGGGGAACTTCGACACCAGGAACTTCGCCACATTCTCGCCGTCCGGGGTAGGGGAAAGGGCCTTGCGCTCGCGCACGACATAGCCATGGTCGATGATCTTCTCCATGATTGTCGCGTAGGTCGATGGGCGGCCGATGCCGTTCTTTTCAAGCGTGTCGATAAGTGCCGCCTCGGTGAAGCGCGGCGGCGGCTTGGTCTCCTTGCGGGCCGACTTGACCTCGGCGGTCTCCAGGGGCTCGCCGGCGGAGAGTGGCGGCATAGCGGCCTCCTGAGCGTCTTCGTCGTCGGTCTGGATTTCGGCGTCCTTTCCGTCCGGCATCGCGATGGCCTTCCGGATGTCGAGCGACATCACCTTCATGAAGCCCGGGAAGACAACGTCGGTCGCAGTCGCCGAAAGGGTGAGGGCGTCCTCGCCGGATGCGAGCGGGAGCCCGTCGGTGCGGCGGGCGTCGAAGAGGACGGTCCGCTGGGAGAACTTGGCCCCGGCCATCTGCGACGCCACGAAGCGGCGCCAAACCAGGTCGTAGAGCTTGAGCTCCGCGGGTTCGAGGAACTTCGCGAGGGAGGCGGGGGTGCGGGAGACGTCGGTGGGGCGGATTGCCTCGTGGGCCTCCTGGGCGCTGGCGCCGCTTCGGTAGAAGTTGGGCCGCTCGGGCAGGAAGGCGTCGCCGTACTCGCGCCTGATGAATCCAAGGGCCGCCTCCTGTGCCTCGCGGGCGACGAAGGTGCCGTCCGTTCTCATGTAGGTGATGAGGCCGACTGGCCCGTCGGAATCGCCGACATCGACGCCCTCATAGAGTTTCTGGGCTATGGACATCGTGCGGCCTGGCGTCATGCCGAGAACGGACGAGGCGGCGCGCTGGAGGGAGCTTGTGATGAATGGCGGCAGGGCGTGGCGGTTCACCTCGCGGGTCGTGACCGATTCGACGACAAAGCGGCGCGACTCCATTTCCGCCAGAATGCGCGCCGCGTCCTCCTCGGACTTGATTTCGGCCTTGGCGCCGTTGATGCGCGAAAGCTTCGCGAAGAAAGGTTCGCCGGGAGCCTTGCGGAGCATTGCGCCGAGAACCCAGTAGGCGACGGGGTTGAAGGCCCGGATTTCGGCCTCGCGCTCGCAGACCAGGCGGAGGGCGACGGACTGGACGCGCCCGGCGGCCTTCCCGCCGTGGACATGGCGCCGGAGGAAGGGGCTGATCCTGTAGCCGACGATGCGGTCGATGGCGCGGCGCGCCTGCTGGGCGTCGACCAGGTTCATGTCTATCTCGCCAGGCTCGTCAAGGGCCGCCCTGACCGCGCGGGGGGTTATCTCGTTGTATTTTATGCGCTTGAAGGGCGTTGGCCCGGCCGCGTTGGACAGCAGCTCCCTAAGGTGCCAGGCTATGGCCTCCCCCTCGCGGTCGGGGTCGGAGGCCAGGTAGATGATGTCGGCGTTCTTCGCGGCAGAGCGCAGCGCCGACACGACCTTGGCCTTGCTGGGCGGCAGCTCGTATGAAAGCCTGTAACCGTTTTTGACATCGATGCCAAGATCGCGCTCAGGCAGGTCCCTTACATGGCCCATCGACGAGGAGACGTTGTATTCCGCCCCGAGAAATTTGCCGATGGTTTGCGCCTTGTGCGGCGATTCGACCACGATGAGATGTCGTTTGCCCTGCGATTTAGCCTGCGTCTTAGCCATAAGTCTGCGATTTGCGAGATATTGGAGGAATTCGAAATTTTCGGCTATTATATACCACATGCGTGGAAGCCGTCAAACGGGGGCCCCGGGCGCCGGGCACGGTGAGGGGTCCGGCGCCGGGCCTCCGCGGGCGGCTAGCGCCCGGTGGCGGCCTTTGCGGCGGCGAGGATTTTTTCGAAGCGCCGCCCGTATTCCACGAAGTTCGCGAACTTGAACTCCTCGGAGTTCGTCACTGAGGCGTCATGCGCCACAAGGGCCATGTGGGGCTCCATCGAGAAGCCGCCGTCGTAGCCGCCGGCGAGGGCGTCGCGGACGATGCGCTCAACGTCGCCATCCCCCTCGCCGCACCAGCACCAGTCGGTGCGCTTGTCGCCCTTGCCGGGAACTCCGTCCTTGATGTGGATGTATACGACATGCTGCTTGACGTGCTGCCAGAACTCCCATGCGGACTGGCGCTTCCCGGGGTTGTCGCGGTCGTCGGTGTTGACGGGGTTCCCGGTGTCGAACACGAGCTTGAGGCCGGGGACGGCCTCGAGCATGCGGAGGGTGTACTTCCAGCCCTGGCCTCCGTAGTTCATGCAGTTTTCGTGGAGGACGTCGATGCCGGCGTCGGAGAACATGGAGACGAGCGTCCTGAGGCGCGCGAAGCGCTCCTCGGCCATCTGGTCCTCCATCGGGCGGTCCTTGAGCGGCGGGTAGCTCATGATGCGGATCATCTTCGTGCCGAGGCGCCTCATTCTCGGGATGGCGCGCTTCGCGGCAGCAAGGTCCTCGTCGAATGGGTTCTCGATGCTCTTCGCCCAATTGGCGATTGCGGAACCAAAGCAGTTGATTTTCACTCCCGCGTCGGCGAGCTTGCCGCAGACGACGTCGAAGGCCCTGTCGTCGAGGTCGTGGATGTTGACTCCATCTATGTTCCGCGACTCGATGTTCGACCAGCCCAGTTCCTTGACGGCCCTAATCTGTCCGTCTATGCCCGTGGCTGCTTCGTCTGCAAATCCGGTGAGATACATTGTGGTGCTCCTTAGTTTGTTTTATGCGCTTTTGTCCTGCGCGCTTGTTTGTGGAAGGTGGGGTTGGGGAAAATCACGGCCTGGGCGGCTGCCCGTCGGCGGCGGCGTTGAGTTCGGCCACGGTGGCGCGGCCGTCGT
Source organism: Kiritimatiellia bacterium (assembly GCA_017509565.1). Lineage (GTDB taxonomy): Bacteria > Verrucomicrobiota > Kiritimatiellia > RFP12 > JAAYLN01 > RGIG5952. The sequence continues at coordinate 12,712 of JAFWPM010000176.1, forward strand.
AGAGGGCCTTGCCGACAATCGCGCCGACGATGTTGGCGCGGCCGAGCGCGACGATTGCGGCGATGTCCGCCGCGCAGGAAATGCCGCCAGAGGCGACTACGGGGCATCCGGGGACGGAGTCGGCGAGGGCGGCGAGGGCAACAAGGTTGGGGCCTGAGAGCATGCCGTCGGTGGCGGTGTCGGTGTAGATGATGGCGCCGGCGCCGCAGCCGGCGACGCGGCGGGCAAGGTCTGTGGCCATGACGGAGGTCGTTTCCACCCAGCCGCGGACCTGGACAAGGCCGCCGCGGGCGTCGATGCCGACGGCGATCCGGCCGCTGCCGAATTCGTCGGCCAGGCGGGCCACGCAGTCCGGCTCCGACAGGGCGCGGGTTCCAAGGATTACGCGGGAGACTCCGGCATCCAGGGTCGCCCGGACATCGTCGTCGGTCCTGAGGCCGCCGCCGACTTCGACGGGGATGTCAACCGACGCGGCTATCTCGCCGATTGTGGCGCGGTGGACGGAGCCGCCCTCGAAGGCGCCATTCAGGTCGACGACATGCAGCGCCCTGCCGCCCTCGTCGCGCCAGCGCCTCGCCATGGCCACGGGATCGTCGCCATAGACTGTCGAGTCCCCGGCCGCCCCCTGGCGCAGGCGGACGCACATCCCGTCCTTCAGGTCGATGGCCGGGAATATGGTGAAGCCACCTAGTTCCTGGAATTCCTTTTTCATCTCCAAAATATTCTATCATAACCGCAGGATTGCAACCCATGGCTTTTTTTAGTAGAATGGCCATCATGACCTGGTACGATTGGCTTATACTTGTTCTCCCCGTGAGCTTCGTGATGTTCATGGGCTTCTACGTGCGCAGATACGTGCGCGGCGTATCCGACTTCCTCTCCGCCGGCCGCCTGTGCGGCCGCTACGTGATATGCGTCGGCGACGTGGCGAACGCCCTCTCGATCATCGGCCTGGTGTCCTACATCGAGATGCACTACAAGACCGGGTTCTCGGTCGGCTTCTGGTCGAGCATCCTCACGCCGCTCTCGATTCTGCTGGGGCTTCTGGGATTCGCCACGTACCGCTTCCGCGAAACGCGCGCGATGAGCCTCGGGCAGTTCCTGGAGATGCGCTACAGCCGCCGCTTCCGCGTCGCCGCCGCCGCGCTGCGCTCGCTCGCGGAAATGCTCGCGAACATGATCATGCCGGCCATCGCCGCCCGATTCTTCATCCAGCTGCTCGACCTGCCGCCAGAATTCCATGTCCTGGGGGTCACCTTCTCCACGTTCGTGACGCTGATGGTGGTGTTCCTGACGCTCGCCATTTCGCTCATCTGCTTCGGCGGCGCCGTGTCCATCATCATCACCGATACAATCCAGGGCATGATCCTCTACCCCGTGGTGGGGATCTTCATCGTGTTCCTCTTCTCCAAGTTCTCGATGTTCGGCGAGATCATGCCGACCATGGCCGACCGCGTGGCGGGCGAGAGCTTCATCAACCCCTACGACGTCGCGAACTTCCGGGACTTCAACCTCTTCTCGATGGTCATCGTCGCCGCCTACGGCACCGTGATGAACCGCGCCAGCTGGATCGGTACCGCCTCATCCAACTCCGCCAAGTCCCCCCACGAGCAGAAGATGGCGGGGCTTCTCGGCAACTGGCGCGGCGCCATCATCGCCGTGTTCTACCTGCTGATTGCCTCCTCGCTCATCACCTTCCTCAACCACAAGGATTTCGCGCCGGAGGCGAACCGCGTGCGCAAGAACCTCGCCACCCGCGTGGCGGACGACGTGTTCAAGGGCGACGAGCATTCGCGCGAAATCGTGAAGACGGCCGTGGCCGCCATCGAGCCTCAAGTGCACACGATCGGCGCCGACGCCCCGCTTTCGCAGACGGAAAACCTCGACACCGCCTTCCTCGACGTCATCCACAACACGCTCAAGGACGACGCGCGCGCCAGAAAGACGGCCGAACTCGACGCCTCAGGCATGACGGGCGAGGCGCGCGAAAAGGCGCTCATCGACGCCGAGGGCCTTGCGAACGACTCCTTCCAGCAGTGCCGCACCCTCTACAACCAGCTCAACCTTTCCGTGACCATGCGCCAGCTTCTGCCACCCGGCCTGTTCGGCCTCTTCGCGCTGCTGCTTTTCCTGGCGATGCTCTCGACGGACGACTCCCGCATCTACTCGGCCACGCTCACGATCGCGCAGGACGTAGTGCTGCCGTTCCGAAAGAAGCCGTTCACCCCGCGCCAGCACATCTGGATGGTGCGCATCGTGGCCATGTCCATCGGCGTGTTCTTCCTCTGCGGCTCCTACTACATGAAGCAGCTGGACTTCTACCAGATGTTCAACACGCTCGCGTGCGCCATGTGGATCGGCGCCTCCGGCTCTATCATGATCTTCGGCCTCTACAGCCGCTTCGGCACGACATGGGGCGCCTGGGCGGCGCTCGGCACGAGCGTCGGCATGAGCGGCCTCTACATCTTCACCACGCGCAACTGGGCCGACATCGTCTATCCGGCCATCGCCAAGATGGGCTGGGTGGACTCGTTCGACCACGTCCTCCGCGTCCTCTCCTCCCCCTTCGCGCCATACATCAAGTGGACGATGGACCCGGTGCGCTGCCCGGTGAACGCGATCGAGTTCAACTTCTTCCTCTCGCTGCTGTGCGTCATCGTCTACGTGACGGTCTCGCTTGCCACATGCCGCAAGCCGTTCAATCTGGAGCGCATGCTGCACCGCGGCAAGTATTCGCTCGGCGAGCAGCGCGACATCCGCGTCAAGTGGACGCCGCGCACCGTTCTCCGCAACATCATCGGCATCACGCCCGAATACACGCGCGGCGACCGGATCATCGCCTGGAGCGTGTTCTTCTACAGCTTCGGCTACGGCTTCGTCCTCTGCTTCCTCGCCACCGTCGTCTGGAACACCTTCAGCCCGTGGCCGATCACGTGGTGGAGCAAGTATTTCTTCGTGCGGTACTTCGTCGTCCCGTGCATCGTGTCGTTCGCGACGGCCATTTGGTTCGGCATTGGCGGCATCATTGGCCTGCGGCAGCTCCTACGCGACCTGAAGGCGCGCCGCAGCGTGAACGACTTGGACGACGGCCGCGTGGAGGGGTCGGTCTCGGTTGCGGACAAGGCGGCTTTCGCGGCCGTTTCACCCGACGAAAAGAAGGTACGCTGAGCCGCCAGGCGGCCGGTTATTGCAGTAGCAAAAGCGTTCCGGCGAAGTTGGCGTTTGGGCCGGGGGTGAGGTCGAAGACGCGGCCTGGCTCGGTGGCGGCGCCGGGGTAGAAGAGCATCTTGACGGCGGCGTCGGTGACTTCGAGCCGGAAGTGGCCCGCGCCCGGGCCGAGGAAGTATTCGCGGAGACCCGGCTTGAAGAGGGCGATGTCGGCGTCGTAGGCCGCGCGGTTGGCGGCGCTCACTTCCTCGGCGCGCCAGGTGCCGAAGGCGGAGGGCCTGTCGTGGCCGGGGAAGGGGTCGGCGTGCGCGAGGTCGTCGCCCTTCCACACGGAATTGGCGGTGAATTCGGTGTAGCCGCCGTATTCGTTCTCGTTGCGGTAGAAGCTCGTGTAGTGCGTGTGGCCGGAGAGGACGATGGCCCGGCGGCGCGAAATCGCCTCGAAGAGTTCGGGGACGCCCTTTCCGGTGCCGCCCTTGGCTTTCCAGCCGCTCAGGCGCCAGATCCAGTTGTTGCCGCTCTGGTTCGGCGTGAACGGCCCGTGCGTGACGAGGAAGACGTAGCGCGCGTCCGGGTCGGAGGAGACTTCGGCGGCGACGTCGAAGAGGCTGGCGCGCTCGAAGTCGCAGAAGATCCAGTGGTCGTCGTCGATGCGGAAGGAGAAGAGCGGATAGGCGGCATTTTCGCCGAGTTCGCGCGAGAGAAGCGGCTCGGCCCACTCGAAGTAGATCTTGCGGCCGTTGGGGCTGCCGCGGAAGTCGTGGTTGCCGATGACGGTGAGGACGGGGAGGGGGGAAGCCGCAGGCGCGGTGGTGGAGGCCGCAGACGCGGTGGTGGAGGCCGCAGACGCGGCCTCCTGCAAAACCCCGTAGGGTGCGCGGTGGGCGGAGAGGGCGTCGCGGAGCATACGCAGGTGCACGGCGTCGTCGTTGCAGTCGCCGCTGACGATGTCGCCGAGCTGGAGGATGAAGCGGGTGGGGAGACCCGCGCCTTCCGGCGCGGGCACAGAACAGGCCGGCACGGGCACAGAACAGGCCTGCGCATCAGGATGCCATGAAGCGCAGGCGGCGCTGGCGGCGAGGAGGGCGGGCATGCGCTCCCGCCACATTTCGGCGTTGCGGTGGCATTCCGCGAGGCTGTAGGCTCCGGATGAGGTTGAGGTGTCGAGGGCGGCGTGGTAGAGGGAGTCCGGGGCGGCGTCGAAGTGTGTGTCGCCGAGCACGGCGACGGCGTAGGTGCCACGACCTTCGGCGGCGGGCGCGTTACGCCATGCGGGGGCGCGGCCGGGGATGGCCGTTGTGCCGGCGAGCGCGGAAACCTCGGCAAGGCCGCCAAGCGCGACGCCGCCTTCAACTTGAGAAGGGCGGCCCTTCAGGTCGCCCGGATACGGTAGCCAGACTTCGCCTGCGGGGGAGCGGAGGCGGAAAAGCGTCTCGCCGGGACGGCCCGCGCTGGCGGAAGACACAAGGTAGGAGACGCGCGGGGTTTCGCCGGTGAGGTCGAGATCCATGGCAGCAGTGATTTCGGTGCCGGGAACGATGGCGACGCCTTCGAGCGGCACCCAGGCGGGTGTGTCATCGACGAGCGCGAGACCGCGCAGCGTCGTTGCGCCGTCGGGTTCCTGGACCGAGACCAGTGCGCCGCGGTCGCCGTTGGCGACGGCCTCGGCGAGCAGATCCGGAAGGCATTCGGCCGCGAAGCCGCCGTGCTGGCGAAGCGTGGCGGCGACGCGGACTACACCGCCCTGCGCGGAGTTGGCGGCGAAGACCGCGCCATGCTCGGGCCGGATGGCATACGCGCCGCCGGAGATCCCGGGCGCGGCGGTCCATGCGCCGCCTTTCACGGTGCCTGTGGCGGCGTCGGCTGAGAACCACGGAGCGGCGTCGGCAAGGCGCAGAATACCCCGCGCGGTGGCTGCGGAGGCGATGGAACTGCCGTCGGGGGCGAGCAGCGCGACGGTGCAGTCGAAGAGCATGCCGTCGCCAAAGGCGGCGGGTGCGATGACGCCGGCCGTGTCGAAGGCGTAGTCGCCCGCGCCGGAGAGCGTCTGGTCGAGGGTGCCGAGGACAGGGCCGGATGGGGAAGCCACGGTGAGGCGGAGTTTGCAGCCGTCGGGCAGGTGGGTGCCGACTTCGGCGACGCGGACGGTGATGACGCCGTTGGTCCGCGCGGTGCCGGCGGCGTCGGCGATGCCGCCGAAGACGATGTCCGGCGCCCATTCGATGGCGACGCGCTCGCCGTCCTCGCCGGCCACGACGGCGCCGTGGCGCGGTTTGGTGCCGAGGACCGTAATGGTGTCGCCGGGCACGGCGGCAAGCATTGCCTCGGCCATGTCGGGGTAGGTGTCGGCGTCGTTGAGGGCGACGGCGTCGGCCGCCGCGGGCGGCGGCATCACAAAGATGCCAGTGGCGACGGCGCGCGGGCTGCTGTCGCGGTAGGCGTTCACGTAGCCGCCGTGCGCGGTCGTGCCGCCCTTGAAGAAATTCTGGAGGCTCGGGTAGGATTCGCTCCAGATCGTGGCGCTGCCGCCGCCGTCCAGCTCGCCGACCTCGTTGCACCCGAGTTCGATCATGATCTGGTAGGCGTCGACGTCGGGGAACGGCGAATCGCCGATGCCGAGGACGCCGTTGTAGATGGTGTTCGACCACAGGACCAGGTTCGTCGCGACGCCGACCTCGTTCGTGCCGATGCCGACGAGCGTGCGGTAGTAGTAGTTGCGGCTCTGCATGTTGCCGATGGTGGTTGAAAACGAAGATTCGCCGGAGGAACTGCCGACGGGGTTGATCGCGCCGCCCTTCACGGGGTAGTTGCAGTAGTTGGTGCGGATGGCATTGCGGACCTTGCGGCCGCGGGCGTTCAGCTGCCACGAGGCGACGGGCTGCCCGCCGTATGCGAGGCCCTCCACGCATGTCAGCTTTCCGTGGTGGAGGTTGTGGTCGCCCGTTTCGGCAAGGTAGCAGTTTGCGGTGAGGCTCACGCGCCCGAAGCCGGTGGAGACGAGCGCGCTGTCGGAGATCACCATGCCGGTGGGGCGGGCGTAGGAGGCGGAGGTGTCGAAGTAGTCGCCGTTGATGCCGGCAATGGGCGCGACGCCCTCCCGCGCGAAGATCGCCTCGGCCATCGCGCCGACCGAGGCCGGCGCGCAGCCGGATTCATTCGACGCGCCCAGCCACGCCTTGAGGCGGTAGCCCTTCGTGAGGTCGAAGCGGAAGGCGGAGCCATAGACGCGGCTGCTGTCCTTGCTCACGTAGCGCACGAACGTGACGCCTTCACGGCCGTTCCAGTTTTGTATGGTCGTCGCGGTGAAGTCGGCTGTGCTTGCTTCGGCTTGAAAAGCCATTGCAAGCACTGACGAAAAGTAAAATGTAAAATGTGAAATATAAAATTTCATGGCAGCATTAGCGGGCTTGCTGTTTTCAGCCACAAAGGACACAAAGACTTTGTGAACTATGTGTTCTTTGTGGCTAATGAACCATTTCTTACCAGAACCTCAGGTAGAAGCCGTCGATCCACTGCGATTCGGATCCGGCGGAGAGGCCGTAGCGGTCGCCGGAGTTGCGGTAGAAGCGGTTGCCGACGCGGTCCCAGAGGGCGGCGCCGCCTTCCGGCCCCTTGGCCGGAACGAGGTCGCGGACGAGCTCGTATTCGCTGCTTTGGGCGTCCTTCTGCCAGAGCTTCAGCGAATAGACGCGCGCGGCGGCGAACTCGTCTGGGACGCCGGCGAGATTGCGGGCGAAGAGCGTGAGCGGAAAGCCGGTGTCCATCGGCCCGGCGTCGGTCCGGTCAGTGGATCCGGATCGCGTCCAGACGCCATCGACCTTCTTCTCGACGAGGAGAGACTGCGCACCGTCGTCAAGCGTCGTCGTGACGCGGTAGCGCGTCCCTGCGACAGGCTCGACGGTGCCGCTGTCGATGGTCCGCGAGCCGTTGGCGTAGCCCATGCGCTGCTGGTCGGCGTTGATTCGGTAGGTCGTGAAGAGGGCCGCCGTGCTCGCCGCCGCGCCGCAGAAGGTGGCCGGGGTGTCGAGCGTCACCCACTCCATTTCCGCGACCATCTTCGTGCCGTCCCTGCCGATGACGCCGAGATCGACAAAGTCCGACGCGCCGTTCGACTCGACGTAGGAGAGGCGAGCGGCCGGGACTGCGGCCGGGGCGATGAGGACGTTTGTGACGGCGCCGACTTCGGAGGCGAAGTCGAAGTCCGCCGCGGCGCCCGCGACTGCCGCCTGCGGGAATAAGACGCGCTCGGAGAAGCGGTCGTAGAGGCCGGCGCGGCCGTTGTCGGCGATGCAAGGGACGAAGTCGCGAACGAGGCCGAGCTCGTTCGTCAGGACGAGCGAATAGACACGGGCTTGGGCGAAAATGGGCTCCGCTGTCCCCGCGTTGTTGTTGGCGAAGAGATAGAGCGTCCGTTCCGCGTTGATGGAAGCGGAATCATTGTACGAGCGGGAAAGGTCGTAGCCGGAGCCGTCGAGGGCCTGGACATGCAGCGTCTGCGCCCCGGCGGCCAGGGACGCATCCACGCGGTAGCGCGTCCCCGCCGTTGGCACGTTCCCGTCGCCCTGAAGCTGGAGCTTCCAGCCGTTGTAGCCGAAGCGGTGCGTCGCGGTGGAACCGGTGGCTTCCGCCACGGCGTCGTAGAGCCAGATACGCTTGCCGGCGGAAGAGGTCGCGCCGCAGAAGATGTTGTCCACTCCGTAGCCTGCGGGTTTTGTGGCCCATGCCATTTCCGCGACCATGCCGACGCCGGCCTTGGCCGGGATGCCGGTGTCGATGTAGAGCTGGCGAGAGCCGTCGGCGCCGTCGGACTGCACCCATTCGACCAGTTCGGCGGGGCGCGGCAGGACGGGGCCGGCGACGAGAGCGCCGCCGATGGCGAAAAGTATTTTGCCAGTCGCCTTATCATAGAGACCTGCGGCATTGTCCTTCATGCACGGCAGAAAATTGTGCGTGAGAGACCCGTCTTCCGCGTAGATTCGGAAGGAATAGAGCCTGGCTGGGCAGAAGGCCATGATCCCATTTTCCGAGCTGTTGCATGCGAAAATGGCGAGCGGCGCAGTGGCGTCCTGCTTTACGGTGCGGGCGGTGAGCGTTCCAGAGTACAGTGTCTCGCCCGACGCCAAGGCGATGGAGGAGGTGCCGGGTCCGATTTTCATGGTCACCGTCTGCCTTGTGCCGGGAGTCGCGGTGACGCCCGTTGAAGTGGATGTCGCACCCTGTGAGGCGTTCGCCCTGTGGAATACTATCGTGGATGAGCCGCTGCTATAGGAGAACACATAGCGGGCGGTCATGCCATACTTGTGAACGCCGAACAGATCGGCGGTCTTTGTCAAAGCTGCTGGAATTTCGTATTCCGCCACAACGGTGTCGTTTGAGCAGAGGTTCACGCTGGAGTTGATATACTGCGTTCCCGTGGCCTCCACGTAGTCGAGGTAGGCGTCGGGTGCGCCGTAGTCGGCGGTCGAGGCGGTGGCCGACGATGCCACGACGAGTAGCGGCGTCGCCATCGTCGCGCCGGTGGCGAAGTCACCAGTGCCGACGTTGTAGAGGTAGTCGCCGGAAACACGGTCGAACATGGCGGGGGTGCCGTTCACCGTGCAGGGAACGAGATCGAACCGGAGCGCGCCGTCGGCATCGAGAATCTTGAAGGAGTAGATCTTGGCGGCGCAGGCGTAGGTCGTGCTAAACGACCCTTTGTTGTTGAGGTTAAAGATTCCGAGCGATCTTGTCGCGTTTTCCGAAATGGTTCCCTTGAGGGTGCCAGAATAGCGCGTCACGCCCGATGCCGAGACAATGGATGACGTTCCTGCGCCGATTTTCATGGTGACGGTCTGGCGCTCGCCCGGAACGAGTTCTATTGACGTTGTGAAAGCGCTTTGACTATAATTTGCCCTGTGAAATTCATTTGTGCCTGCTTTCGTAAATACATACCGGGCGGTCATGCCATCGGACATGCCCTTTTGGTAAACGCCAAACAAATCGCAGGATTTTGTCAAAGTGGTTGGATTTTGATAGTCGGCGACAACGGTATCGTTGGAGTAGAGGTTGACGCCGGAGTTGATCCACTGGGTGCCGGAGGATTCGAGATATTCGACACGGGTGGCGGCGGCGGGGATTTCCGGCTCCAGCAGAAAGAAGCGCAGGTGCGTGGCGGTAGCACCCCAGCCTGCGGGGAGGGGCACGCTTGTCGTGACCGCGTCTGCGGCGACGGCGCCGAGCGTCTCGAAGTGCGCCCAGGCGTTCGTCGTGTCGCCGCCGTCGGCGGGGCCGTAGCCCCAGGCGAGCGTGTAGGCGGCGCCGTCGGGGTCGCCGAAGGCGGCGGTGGCCGCGCCGTCCTTGACGGCGGCCACGGAGACCGTGCGGGCGAGGCCCGCCGTCGGCGCGGCAAGCGCGCAGGCGAACGCGAGAGACAGGAGACGAGTGACGTTCTTGTTCATGGTGTTGTTCCTTGAGGGTGTTTTTCGATGGCTGTCGATTGCCGTCGATGGCTATCGATTGCCGTCGGTTTCTCGATTGCCGTCGATGGCTATCGATTGCTGTCGGATGCCTTCGATCAGGACCCGCTTGCGGGCGCTGTCCTCGACGGGGCGGAAGTTGGAGGGGCCGGCGCGGCCGGGTTCGATCGCCTCGTGTTCGACGCTCCACGCGCCCCATTCCCGGAAGGCGTGGTAGGTCCAGTCCCAGCCGTATTCCGCGAAGAGGGCGATGCAGTCGCGGAGGTAGTTCTCCGCGCCCGGCGCCCACGAGACGGCGCTGAACTCGCCCACGTAGATGCGGCACCGGTGCTTTTCCTGGAAGGCGCGCACCGGCGCCAGGACGCGGCGGAGGTGGTCCTGCGTCCAGCCGCGCGCAGGATCGGGCCAGACGAGCGGGCGGCCGTCCATTTCGAACGGGTTGCCCCAGACGCCCTGGTGCGTGTATTCGTATGGCTTGTAGAGGTGGACCTGGTAGATGACGTTGTCCATCGCGAGCGGCGAAAGGTAGCGGTAGGACTCCGCCACGCAGCCGAGGTTGCTCTCCACGACGATGGGCGTGTCCGGGTCGATTTCGCGGATCGCCTCGGCGGCGCGGCGCTGGAGCTCCCAGTAGGAGAAGGGCGCCGGGACGCGCTGGATCGGCTCGTTCACGAGATCGTAGCCGTAGAGGACACCCGCGCTTTGCGGCGCGGGCGCGCAGGCCGCTTGGACGGCGGCGCAGCGCGCGGCGATGCGCCGCCAGGTTTCCACGAAGGCGTCGGCGAACTTTTCCTCGAAGAACATGTTCATCGCGCGGTCTCCCGCGCGCTTGCCGCCGGGCGGGGAGTGCAGATCGACGCAGACTTTCATGCCGCGAGCGGCGCACCAGCGCAACACGTCCTCGATGTTGTCGAGGCAAGAATCGACCCATGCGGTGTATTCGGCGAGGTCCCGGTTGTCGTCGACCGCGGACCAGTTGCGGGAAATCTGGTAGCGCACGAGCGTCGCGCCCCAGCGGTGCAGGGTCTCGATGTCGTCCTCGGTCACGGGGTCACGGTGGGGGAGCATGCAGCCCTTTAGCGGCGCCCCCCTCCTGCCCCCCGGCTGGGGGGAACCTGCAAGGCCTGAAGGGCCTGGCAGCAAGTTGGATTGGCAGCGGTTGTCGGCTGTCGGCCGTTGAATGTCGTGTTCCTCGTCGAAGGGATCCGGATACCGGACGATGTAGTCCTGGTTCACGGGGGAAACGCCGGCGTCCTCGGTGGCGATGGTCAGCGAATCGAGGTCGAATTCGACGCGGCCGGTGGATTCCTGGAGGCCGAGGACGAGAATGGCGCGGCCGTCGACGGGATGGATCGGCGCGGTGAGGATGTTCACGCGGTTGGTGACGGTGCGCCAGCCGTAGGTGCCGACGGGGAGAGACGCGCCGGGGTAGTGGGTTTTGCCGGTGTCGGCGTCCTCGTAGCGGAGCATGAACTTCACGCCGTTCCATTCGTGCGCGGGCTTCGTGACGCCCTCCGCGCGGACGCGGACCGTCAGCACGAGGCCGAGTCCGTCGCCTAAAAGGCAGGAGAGGTCCAGCGGCGCCTCGCAGTGGACGGCGTTGGTCGCGGAACCGGGCGCGATTTCGGCAATCAAGGTGCGGCCCTCGATGCGCGCGCCAGGTGGAAGAGTGAAATTGTCAGCCACAAAGGGCACAGAGTTCACAAAGTCTTTGTGCTCTTTGTGTTCTTTGTGGCTAAAATCCTCTCCGGCGGCCGCGATGGCCGCCAGGGCGAGGAAGGCGAAAGTCGCTACAATGGCGCGCATCATTTGATGACCCAGAAAGTGCCGGCGCCTGGGAAGGCCGATGTCGCGCCTCCGGCGGTCAGGCGGTAGCCGCCGGCGTTGCGGAAGTAGCGCTTGGAAACCTTGTCGAAGAGCGCCGGAGCGTTGTCGGCGGGCTCGAAGGCCGGCGCGAGGTCGCGGACAAGCGCGTCGCCCTGCCAGAGTTTGAACGAGTAGAGCCGCGCCGGGGCGAACTCGTCGGGAACGCCGTTCATGTTGCGCGCGAAGAGGTAGAGCTGGAGGCCCAGGTCCGCGCTGCCTGCCGGGAATGCGAGGTTGACGGTGCGCGTCCCGGCGCCGACGGGGGCCCAAGAACCGTTTTCGCTCTTCGCGACGGTGATGACCTGCTCGCCATCGGCAAGCGAGGTCTCCACGCGGTAGCGGACGCCGGCGACCGGGGCGCAGTTCGCGCCGCCGAGCGTCGAGGAGCCGTTGTAGTAGCCCATGCGGTGGAAATCTGGCGTCACGCGGTAGGTGGAGAATAGGCCGCGGGTTGCGTTCGTCGCCGCGCCGCAGAACGTCCCTGCGGCGGGGATGTCGTTCCATTCCACCTCGGCGAGCATTCGCGTGCCGTCGCGGGCCATGACGCCGAGATCGACATAGTCGTCCATGCCGTCGGCCTCGACCCATTCGGGGCGGACGAGCGGCCACTTCGCCATGGCGGGGCGGTTCGTGACGGCGCCGACTTCGGCGTCCAAATCAAACTCCGCCGTGGCGCCATCGACGGCCGCCTGCGGGAAGAAGACGCGCCCGGAAACGCGGTCGTAGAGTCCGGCGCGGCCGTTGTCGGCGACGCAGGGGACGAAGTCGCGCGCCACCTCGAATGTCGCGTCGCCTGCGGTGGCCATGTAGTTCGTCGCGATTGTGAGAGAATAGAGACGGACGTGCGAAAACTGCTCCGGCGTTCCGGCGTTGTTGAGCGCGAAGAGGAAGAGCGGCTGCTCCGTCTTGCACCATTCGGCGCTGACATTGGTGCGGGTTGCGGAGTAGGTCGCGCCGGCGACCGCCGTGACGGTGAAAGACTGAGCCTTGCGGATGAGCGCGGACTCGATCCGGTAGCGGACGCCGACAGTTGGGTAGTTCCCGCCGCCCATGAGCTGGAGCGCGCCGTTGTTGTATGAAAACTTGTGTCGATATGGCGTGGAGGCATCGTTCGGCGCGAGGATGTATGGCCAGATGCGCTTGCCGTTCGTTCCGGTTGCGCCGGCGAAACATGCGGCGAAGCCCTCGTCCGCGCCGGGCAGGGAGACCCACGACATCTCGGCCGTCATCACGAGGCCGTTCTCGGCAGCCAGTTCCGTGTCGATGTAGAGGTTGCGGTCGCCGCCGGGGCCGTCGGTCTGGATCCACTCGACGAAATCCACAGGACGCGGCTGGTCGGCACTTTCCGCCGGCAGCGCGAGCGCGGCGGCCGAGAACAGCAGGGCGAAGACCTCATGGGCGGGGTGTTTTTTCATGGATGGCATTCTCCTTTCTACAGCATCTATTCTAATGAAACGTCCGCGAGGAAAACACCACGGATTGCGGAAAAATTTTTTCCTGTTTGAATACTTGCCGGGGATGTGGTAGAATCCCAATCATGGACAAACCTCGGAAAACGAAAAACATCGCCGTCCTCTTCTCGCTGGCCCTGAAGGGACAGCGCATGACCTTCCGCGGCATTCTGGACTACGCCTCGAAGCACGGGCCGTGGTTCTGCAAGTTCATGGAGGGTCGCATCGGCGAGCAGGAGTTCGGCGTCGGCAGCAAGGGCGAAATCGACGGGGTGATCATGTCGATGACGACCCGCCGCACGGCCGAGAAGGTCGCTGCGCTTGGCGTCCCGGTCGTCTTCGTGGAGCCGTTCCCGGAGATGCTGATGAAGAACTGGCCGGTGCGCGGGGCGCCGTGGGTGGGGCGCGACTCGTTCGCGATCGGGGCGACGGCAGCGCGCTATTATCTGGAGCGCGGGTACAAGTCGTTCGCGTTCACCGACGTGCCGAATGGCAGGTTCTGGAGCGCGGAGAGGCGCCGCGGATTCGCCGAGACGCTCGCGGCGTCGGGATTCGGCTGCGAGGTTTACGACAAAATCACCGCCAAGGAGCGGCGCAGCTGGCCGCTGGAGCGCGCCAGGATGGTGAAGTTCCTGACCGCCCTTTCGCGCCCCACGGCCGTCTTCGCGCCGATGGATGGCCGGGCGCGGCTCGTGCTGGACGCCTGCCAGGCCGCCGGCCTGCGGGTGCCGGAGGAGATCGCCGTGCTTGGTGTGGACAACGACACGCTTCTCTGCGAATCGACGGTGCCCGCGCTTTCCAGCATCCACACGGGAGGGTTCCGGCGCGGGCAGATCGCGGCGGAGATGCTCGACGCCCTCATGCAGGGGCGCGCGCCGGGCAAGCGGGCCGTCTCACTGCCTCCGATTTCGGTGATTACCAGGGGATCGACCGGTTACGACGCCATGAGCGCCCCCATTTTCGCCCATGCGATTTCCTACATCAGGGAAAAGGCAGGCAGGGGCGGCATACCGGTGCCGGAAGTGGCGCGGGCGGCGGGATGCTCGCGCAGCTACCTCGACAAGGGGTTCCGCGCCAAGCTGGGGATGTCAGTGCGCGAGGCTGTGTTGAAGATGCGCCTTGAATGCGTGAAGGAACTGCTCGCCATGACAAGCCGTTCCATGACCGAGATCGCCATGGAGTGCGGCTTCGCGCGCGACAGCCACCTGGCCTTTCTCTTCAAGAAGGCGACTGGCAAGTCCATGCTCCAGTGGCGCCGCGAGAACCGCGAGACGCCTGACGAGTAGCGGAGTGGGGGGGAAGTGGGCCGCAGACGCGGCCCACTGCAAAACCAGACGCGGCCCACTGCAAAACCAGGCGCGGCCCACTGCAAAACCAGACGCGTCACACGGCCATCATGGCGCCGCAGAGGGCGGCAATCGCAACATCGGTGCGAAGAGGCCTGGAGCCAAGCGAAAAGCGCCTGAACCCGGACCTTTCAAGCATGTCGAGTTCAAACGGCGTCCATCCGCCCTCCGGCCCGACCGCCAGCAGCGGCAGCGCCTCTCCCCGGCATTTTACATTCCCACAATTCCCGTCCTCCCCGTCACTTTTGTCATTTCTGTCACTTCTGTCACTTCTGTCA
>JAFWPM010000177.1 GCA_017509565.1 Kiritimatiellia bacterium
GCCCCTCGTGGCATCGTCATCGAGGGCTTCACCGACTTCACCTTCGACGGCTGTGGCGCCACGCTCGTCTTCCGCCGCGACCACGAGCCGCTCCCAACTCGGGACACGCTTCTTGAAAACGGCGCGAACGTCACCGTGCGCGGCTGTCTCCGCACCGTCGTCCGGAACTTCAACATGGACTGGGACTGGGAGAACGACCCCCTCGCCGTCTGGTGCCGGTGCGTCGGAAAGCACATCGACGAGGCCGACAATGCCTCCTTTATCGACCTCGAACTGGAGGAACCGCACCCGAAATACCCGCAGCATGTGCCGGTGCAGCTCCTTACGCCCTTCACGGACGACAAGTCCGGCTGGCGGCAGGATCTCGCCAATGGCCCGCGATGCTATCTTGGCACCTCGCTCGGCTGCATCGGCTCGAAGAGCGAATGGCTCTCGCCCACCAGGCTGCGCGTCTGGCTGTGCGTCCGCCCCGACTACGGCTACGTTCCGCCGGAGCTTGAGGCAACCTACGCCCCCGCCCAGAACCGGGAGCTTACGGAGCGCGCCCGCATTGGCTGCCTCTATTCGCTCTCTCACTGCTACTACGGCCTCAACGGCTTCGTCGTCGATTCTAACGAACACCTGACGCTACGAGACATCGACATCTGGTCGTGCCGCGGCTTCGGCGTCGAGACGCGCGGCTCGCAACGCTTCTGGCAGCTCGTGAACTTCAACATCCGCCCCAAGCCCGGTACGGCGCGGCCCGTCACCTCCACCGCCGACGCGCACCATGTCATACAGTCGCGCGGCTTCTGCAAGATGGTGGACTGCGAAGTCGCCTGGAACCAGGACGACTACTTCAACTACCACGACCGCACCCAGATCGCGCAGGCGCGCGGCCCGCGCAGGGTCGAGGTGGTGAACAGCCAGGGCGTCTCCTACGCGCCCTTCAAGGTCGGCTCGCGCATCCGCCTCAAGCAGGAGGATTTCTCCGACACCGGCTGGAAGGGCGTCATCACGGCCATCGACGGCGAGCGCGTCACCTTCGACCGCGACCTGCCGAAGCAGACGGGCATCCTGTTCGTCCTCATCGATGACGAATTCGCCACGGAGAATTTCCTCTTCAAGGGGTGCCGCTTCCACGATTCGCCGTGGGCGCGCGGCATCGTGCAGGGAAACAATGTCACCTTCGAGGGCTGCGTCTTCGGGCCGACGTCCGGGCTGCCGCTGCTCTTCATGTCGTGCTACACCTACAACGTCTGGTGCGAGGGGATCGGCTGCCGGAACATCGTCGTGCGAGGCTGCCGCTTCGAGAACTGCCTCTCCGGCAACAGTTGGCATGTCGAGAAGGACGCGCCGCAGATCAAGGCGTCGATCCGGCTGCCACCGGAGTTTGTGCGCATGGAGGCCTTCCCGATCCTCAACCATGCCTTCGCGGCGCAGGTGGCGGCCAACATCGCGGCGGGGCGTCAGGTCACGCCATCGCCCGACGCCGTCTGCGACATCCTCGTCGAGAACAACGTCTTCGTGAACCCGCGTGGGGAGGTTTTGCTGAGCGAAAACGCCAGCCGCGTCACCTTCCGCGACAATAAAATCCTCTCCGACGGCTCGGAATGGAACCCTTTCCCCTTCGCGGGAAAAATCCGCCTCCGCGGCGGCTCCGGCAACGACGTGCCGGAAGATTTGCAGGAGAAAACGACATGAGAAAACTTGCCGCCATCGCCCTAGCCCTCTTCGCGCTTTCCCAACTTTCCTCGGCAGCCCCTCCTCGCACCCCCCAACTTGACGCGGCAGCCTCTCCTGGCACTTCCCAACTTGACGCGGCGGCCCTTCAGGCCGCGCGCACCCCTCCCGTATTCGTCGATCGCCAGCCGATCGACGACCCGGTGGCCCCCGTGCCGCTTCTCGCGCCATTCTCCTACGAGGCGCGCGACGGCCTGATGCTGCGCGACGGCAAACCCTTCTTCTGGATCTCCGACGGCACCCTCGGCGGCGTCCACTCGACGCCACTCGGCCTGTGGCTTGCCAAGCTCCACGGCACCACCCTCGCCAGCGTCCCGCACAACTCGGCCGTGGTCCGGGCGTCGGAAGACGAGGGCGGCATCCACTTCGCCCCGGCGTTGCAGGAGTCCTACTTCAGCTGGGTGCGCGAGGCGATCCGGCTCGGCTTCCTCGTTCAGGCACCCGAGGGCGCCTTCCATCCCGCGAAGATGGCGACGCTCCCGCCGCTGCTTTCGAAGTATCCGGCACTCATCGAGTCCATCGACGACCACGGCCACTACATGGGCGCAGACCCCGGCACCCCGCTCGGCCTCGCCGTCCTAGACGCGCGGCGCTACCCGCTTTTCGCCTACGGCGGCAAAACCGGCTTCTTCCTGCCTGAACTCAACCGCGAGCCGGGCCCCGACCCCCACAACGAGCGAGCCCGCCGCGGCTTCCGCGACTGGGCGCGCGCCAAATACGGCTCTCTCGACGAGGCGAACGCCACCTGGCGCACCGCCTTCGCCGCGTGGAACGACATCATGCTCCCGCACACCACGGGCGACTGCGCCGCCGGGCCGCAGGACTACGCCAAGCCCGGCTGGCAGGCCAACCTGCCAACCGTCCGCGGCATTCGCAACAAGCGCGCCGGGATGCGCGCGCGGGAACGGCGCGAAACGCCGGAGCTATACTGGGATTTCCTGCAATACGTCCTGGCCGACACCACGGCCACGACGCGCCGCGAGTTCGAGCACGCCCGCGCCTTCGCCCCCGGCGCCCTGTTCGGCTCCGACGTCCGGGGCCACCAGTCCAATCGCGACAACTACTGCGCCTACGACCCCGTGGCGATGGACGCGATGGCCGACGTCTTCTACGTCCACTCCTCCGGCTTCCGCGCCTACGACTACGGCGGCCGCCCCTTCGATCCGAAAACCTTGCACGACGCGATTTGCTGGCCGCTCTTCACGGCGCGCTTCTTCCGCTGCAACACCACCAAGCCGATCCTCGACTCCGAGGACATCGTGCACGACACCATCGCCGCCGCGCCGTCGGAGGAGGCGATGGACGCGAACGACCTCGCGAAGTTCCGCGAGCGCACGTTCACGGCCCGCCGTCGCCCGGACGGCGGCGGGCGGCTCTCGTGCGACTTCACGATTTCCGCCCGGCTGGAGGCCGACCGCGCCGACGGCTCGGCGCGCTTCTACCTAGCCGGACGCGCC
>JAFWPM010000178.1 GCA_017509565.1 Kiritimatiellia bacterium
CACCGCCAAACTTCACAAAACCGAATCGCTGCTGTAGGAGCACCAACAGAATACCCAATAGCAACCCGATCCCCATACGTGTCGCCTTTTGCATATGTGGCAGAAGTCCCCGATCCCGCCGTCTTATAGTAGCGGTCGAGATTGTAGGCGGAGCCGCCGCTGCCGAGGTTCACCCACGTGGTCGTGTCGTACGAGTGCTCTTCGTTGAGGCCGACGTTGCGGATGCCGTCGTAGTTGAGGACGAGGCCGTCCTGGACATAGGAATCGGCGTCGTATGCCTTGAAGGCCGGATTGGACCAGTACTTGACGCCGGCCTGGGCGGCGGGAGTGGCAAGAATGACGGCGGCGAGGGCGCTATATACCCCCCCCCCTATGCGGATTCGAGCTGCGCGAGCGTTGTGCATGGTGTGATCCTTTCCTAGTTTGCCAAGATTATAGCATTCGGCGCCACTGAAAAAATATACTTTTGCGAAAAGTTTTTTTCCGCGCTAGAGACGGCGCCTCCATTTTCCAAGCGTAAGGCCTGTGCGTTTACGGAAGGCCTTCTGCATCGTGAGGTAGCTTGTGAACCCGCAGAAGTCTGCGATTGCGCCGATTGGGATGTCGGGCCGGGCGAGCATCGCCTGGACGGCTTCAAGCCGCACATGCATTATTTCGTCGAGGACGGAGTGGCCGGTGGCGTCGCGGAAGCGCATTTCGAAGAGGCGGCGCGAGACGGGATACCGCGCGGCCAGGTCGCCGGCGGTGAGGCCCCCGCGGGCCTCGCGGCGGATGGCGGCGACGGCGTCGATGATGAACTTTTCGTGGCGGCCGCGTCCGGAGGTCGATTTCCGGCGCACTGCGAGCAGCGGCCCGACGACCCGGCGCCGGCGCCGCGCGGCGCCCGCGTCGCACAGCGCCTGGGCGGCGAGGAAGCCCATGCGCTCAAGGTCGAGCTGTATCGACGAAACCGGCGGCGAGCAGGCCTCGCAGATTTCGGGGTGGTTGTCGACCGAGAGAAGCGTCAGTTCGCGCGGGATGCCGCGGCTGGCCGCGGCGGCGATGGACGCGATGCGCTTCGCGATCATGTCGCTTACGGCGAAAACGGCGCAGTTGGCGGGGAGGGCCGCGGTCCAGCGGGACAGCCGGGCGAGGTATTCCTCGAAGCTTTCGGATTCGCCCGAGAACGGGAAGGCGGCGCACCGGTGGCCGGTTTCGGCCGCCACGGCCCTGCTGAAAGCGCGGATGCGCCTGGCGGACCACCACTGCCGCCTGAAAGAACCAACCGCCGCGTAGCATGAAGGCCGCCCGGCGGACAGTTCGCGCAGGGCCTCGCGGGCGATGGCGTCGTCGTCCACCAGTATGTCCGGCGCGTCGCCGGCGGCCTCCGGCGGGCATTCGAGATACGAGACCGGCACCTTTCCGAAGAGCCTTGGCGGCGGGATGTCCTCGTTGTTTATGCCTTCGACGACGCATCCGACTGGGCGGCGCTTCCGCAGTATTTCCGGAAGCGTCGCCGTGGAGAACGACTTGCGTTCGACGGCCTCGACGTCCCAGCCGCGGGTTGCGCAGTAGCGGCCTATCCCGGCCAGTTTCAGCTCATGGCCTAGGTTGCCCGGCACCATCGAGAGGTACAGGACCCGCGGCTGGCGGCGTCTCGCCGAAGTTTCCAATTGGCTAAGCCTCGTAGTGCCCGGCGCCGCGCTCGGCCGTCGTCCCGTCGGGGAGGACTACCGTGGCGGACGAGTTGGCGGGGATGGTGTAGGACCAGTGCCACGAGCCGTCGGCGTCGTAGCGCCAGGCGCTTTCGATGACGCCGTAGGGCGAATCGAAGGAGGCCCTGACGGACGGGACGCGCGGGTCGGGTTCGGGCTTCAGGATGAAGTGCCTGAAGCCGGGGGATTCGGGGTCGGGCTTGATGCCGGCCATGCCGGAATAGAGCCATGAGACGACGGCGCCGTAGGCGTAGTGGTTGAAGGAGTTCATGCCGGCGTTGCCAAAGCCCTTCTCCTTCGTGTAGGAGTTCCAGCGCTCCCAGAAGGTCGTGGCCCCGTTGTCGATCGAATAGAGCCAGCTCGGCTCCCTGCGCTGGAGGAGCAGGGTGTAGGCGGTCTCCGTGGCGCCGATCTTGGAGAGCGTGTCCATGAGGATCGCGGTGCCGAGGAAGCCGGTCTGGAGGCAGTCGCCATGGGCCCTGATGTTGTCGAGCAGGTAGCGCCTGGTCTCGTCGGCGGCGTCGCCGCCGACGAGGTCGAGGTAGAGCGCGTAGATGGCGGCCGTCTGGCAGCGGAACTCCTCCCTGATGCGGCCGGAGCCGTCGAGGAAATTCATGGCGAAGGAGGCGCGGGCGGCGGCCTCGGACGCGGCGAAGCGCCGCGCCGCGCCGGGGCGGCCGATGGCGGCGGACATCTCGCGCATCATCATCATGTCCCAGACCCAGAACGCGCCGCAGAGGTAGCGCTTGATCTCCATGTCGTTGCGCTCGTAGGCCAGCCAGTCGCCCCAGGGCTGCGGCAGCGGCCCCTGGTGCCGGTCGATGAAGTCGCAGAACTTCGTCATGCCGTCGAAGTTGTCGATTATGACCCTGGTCTCGCCGTAGAAGCGCCAGAGCGTGTAGGGGACGATGATGCCGGCGTCGGCCCAGCCGACGGACCCGCCGTTGTTGCCGTACTGCGCGAATGGGGCGACGCCGGGATAGCCGCCGTCCTCGTGCTGGCTGTCGGCCATGTCGTCCATCCACTTCGAGAGGAAGCCGTAGACGTTGGCGTTGCGGCATGCGGTCGCGGCGAAGACCTGCGTGTCGGCCGCCCAGCCGAGGCGCTCGTTGCGCTGCGGGCAGTCCGTCGGGACGGAGAGGTAGTTTGAGAGCTGGCCCCAGAGGCCGTTTGAGATGAGGCGGTTGAGAATCGGGAGGCCGGTCTCGATGGAGCCGGTTTCGGATTCCGCCAGGACCGAGGTCACGGGGATGGAGCGGACGCGCCTGACGGTGACGGCGTGTGTCCTGGCCTCAATGGAGACATATCGGTAGCCGAAGAAAGAGAACTGCGGGCGGTAGACGGCCTCGCCCTCGTCGCCAAAGACATAGCGCGCCTCGGAGCGGGCCTCGCGGTAGTTGTCCTTGTAGAGTTCGCCCTCGGGGCCGTCGTTGTGGCGGTCGTAGGCGCCGTTGCCGTCGTTGAGCATTTCGGCGACGCGGACGGTGACGCGGGAGTTGCGCGGGCCCGCCATTTGGATTTCCGGGACCGCCGCGGCGTTCTGCCCGAAGTCGATCTGTAGGTGTTCGCCTGGACGGAGGGTGATTTCATCGCCGTCCCGGAACTCGCCGATGACGCGGATGTGGCCGTAGTGGGTGTCGTCGGCGCCCTCGGCGCCGCTCCACATGCGGATCGAGCGCGGCGCGAGCGCGAGGTCGCGGCGCAGGCGCACGGGAGGCCCGGCCAGCGGCACGGGGGGTTCCGCGAACTGGTCGTCGTCAACGACGGCGCCCCAGTCCTCGGAGAGGGCGGCCTCGGCGTCGCCGAGGTCGCCGCGGACGGCGTTCTGGCGCCAGCGCGGCAGGCGGCGGGCGTCGAAGTCCTCGCCGTAGTGGATGTCGGCGCGCGTCACGGGGGAGAAGTCGTGGGAGCCGAGCCACTGGGTGTCGGTCAGCACGACATCCTCGGTGCCGTCCGCGTAGCGGATGACCATCGCGCCCCAGAAGGTGCTGCGCCTCTGCCTGTGGCCGTTGATCTGGTCGCGCCACCAGCCGCCGGTCACAAGCGCGGAGAGGACGTTCGTCTCGCCGGCGGCAGTGTTCACGAGGTGGGTGACGTCGTAGGAGAAGTAGTGGCGGCGCCTGTACGGATGGGTGAAGCCGGGCTTGAGCTCGTCGCGCACGAGGGTGCCGTCGCCGCGCCTGTGCGAAACCGGCTCGCCGTTGACATAGGCCTCGAACACACCGCCGCCCGACACGAACCACCAGGCTTCGGCGACTTCGGCGCGGTTCGCGGTTTTCCTGACGAAGAACGAGGTATCGAAGTCGGCCGACGCGTCCCTGGCCACGGCAATCCACTTGGCATCCTCAAGGGGGTCGAGGGGGAATGGGACGCAGTCGTCGGAGGAGAGCGGGCCCGACAGCCCCGTTTCGAACGACGACTCCGCGGGGGCCGACCAAACGCCTTCGCCGTCCCTGACGGCGACGCTCCAGCGGTAGCGGCGGGCGGCCTCGACCGCGGGCCCGCCGTATGGGACGGCGACCTGTTCGGCGGACTCGACTTCGCCGGAGTCCCATACTTCCTCGGCGACGCCGGCGCGGATGACGCTCACGCGAAGGCGGTAGGCCGTCTGCCTGGCGCCCTGGCGCCCGGAGGACATCTTCCACGAGAAGGAGGGGCTGACGACGCCGAACGGCTCGCGCAGCTGATTTACGAGAAGCGACGAAGGAATGACAGTCGTGGTCATGGTTGGGGTTGGTTGCGGGTTTGTCTTAGACATGCGTGTTGAAAATCATTTTCCGGCCATCGCGAAGAGCCGGCGGCGAAGCCTGCGGCGCCAGACCTCGGCCTTAGGGAAGTCGCTGAAGCTGCGGATTGGCGCGAGCATGGGGTCGTCGCGCGAAATTCCAAGCGCCTGGAGAAGCGCGTAGTCCTGGAGCGACTCGGCGAAGACCTCCCAGCGGATTGAATCGACCGGGCCGTCCTCGCCCGGATAGACCAGGAACGGGTCGCCATACGCCCATCCCCGCTCCCACGCCTTCGCGTCGGAGACCGCGTAGGGGTCGATCGGGGTGCTGGTCTGGCTGAGGTTCCAGTAGTTGAGCCCCCAGTGCAGGTAGCCCCGGAAAGGCCAGCGGTAGAAGAGGAGCCCGTGCATCGCGATCTTGGCGAGCGGGGTGTCCATGAGGTGCTGGATGTAGCCCCCGCGCGGATAGCAGCAGTAGTAGCACCAGCTTTCGATGCCTGCGCCAAGGAAGTCCAACGCCGTCCGGACGCTCGGCACGGGGATGTCGATCACGCCCTCGCTGCCGAAGGCGATGTCCGAGACGGCGTCGCTGAAGCGCATCCACGGCGCGAGGCCGTTCACCATGGCCTTGGCGGCGAGGTAGTTCGCCTTGGCCTCGTCGCCATGCGGCTCGTCGGAGAGGTGGAAAATCGATGACGACAGTATGCGCTCCCTTGCCAGGAACGCGCGGAACTCCGGAAGGAGGCGGGCGAGGAAGTCCCGGTACTCCGGCGAGGTCGCGGCCGTGTCAGCGGGCCAGAGGAGGCGTCCGCCCCCCCCCTGCCCCTCGTATACGCGGAGCGCCACGCGGCACCCCCACTGCCCGAAGAAGTGGCACCATTCGAACTTTTCAAGCCCGCACTTCCTCGCGAGCCGCACGTAGCGGCGGACATCCGACCAGTCGAACGCGAAGCCCCCGTCGGCGCGGCGCGAGACCTTCAGCAGCTGCGACGGGCGCTTGACGCCATCCAGGGGCGGCGTGAAGAGCGGGACGTAGATTACATTCTGGCCATGGTCCGCAATGTCGCGGAAATAGCGCTCCAGAATCTCCCAGAAGCGCCCGTCGAACATATCGGTGCCGTAGCGGTCGATGATGCAGTCGGCGTAGAACCAGTGGGTGACGTCGAATCCCGAACGCGGCGGCAGCGCGACGTTGTGCAGGCGCGCCAGGAGGGTTCGCCTTGCGGTCCTTCCGATGCGCTTCGCGGGGTCGGCGATTTCCGATGGCGCGACCTCCGCCGCAATCGGGTATTCGCCTGGCGCGGCGCCCGGGGGCGGGACGACGCCCACCCAGAAGGCCACCGTCTCGCCGGCCGCGACGCAGGCGCTGGTCTCGTCGAAAAGCGGGTCCGGGACGAGACCCGGGATCTGGCCGATGCCGTCGAGGTCGGCGGGGTTGGAAGGGACGTCGGTGTTGTGGTGAGGCAGCGGCACCAGGCCGACGCGGCGGACGCGGGCCCGCCAACCTTCGGGCGCGGAGACCGAGACCGAGAGGCGCGCCGGGGCGTCGCACCGGACGGCCACCTGGAAACTGAAGCGCTCGTTGAGCGCGATGTCGACGGCGCGCAGCGGCGCCCCCGCAATTGGCGCAGCCGGGAAGTGCCTGACAAACGGCGACGTGACGCAGGCCGAGAATTTCATTTTGGATTGACGAAACGGACACTGAGCGGGCATGGCGCGCCGGCGCCATGCCCGCGCCGGCGGCCTTGCGCCGCGCTACTCCCACTCGATCGTCGCCGGCGGCTTCGGGGTGATGTCCCAGACTACGCGGTTGACGCCCTTGACGGTGGTCGCGATTTTCTCGGCGACGGAGGTCACGAACTTGAACGGGAGTTCGACGACCCCGGCCTTGACGAACTGGGATGTCGAAATCGCGCGGATTGCGATCACGTAGCCGAACGTGCGGGCGCCATTCTTCACGCCGACGGACTTGACGTTAGTCATTATGGCGAAGAACTGCTGCGCCTTCCTGTCGAGCTTGGCCCTGGCCATCTCGTCGCGGAACACGAAGTCCGCCTTGCGGAGTATGTCGAGCTTCTCCTTGGTCAGCTCGCCAAGGCAGCGCACGGCAAGGCCAGGACCGGGGAATGGCTGGCGCTGGACCATGAAATCGGGGATGCCAAGGGCCTTGCCCACGGCGCGGACCTCGTCCTTGTAGAGGTACTTCACCGGCTCGACGAGGCCTTCGAAACCGATGTCCTTCGGGAGGCCGCCGACGTTGTGGTGCGCCTTGACGGCCTTGTGGCCGCCGACGCCGGACTCGACGATGTCGGGGTATATCGTCCCCTGCCCCAGGAACTCGATCCTGCCAAGCTTCCTGGCCTCCTCCTCGAAGACGCGGATGAACTCGCCGCCAATGCACTTGCGCTTGAGCTCGGGGTCGGTGATGCCCTTCGCCTTTTCAAGGAAGCGCGCCTCCGCGTTGACCTGGATGAGGTTGATGCCGAACTGGCCCTTGAAGACCTTCTTGACCTCCCTGGCCTCGTTGAGACGCATGCAGCCGTGGTCCACGAACACGCAGGTGAGGTTCTTGCCTATGGCCTGGTGGAGCAGGACCGCGCAGACCGACGAGTCAACGCCGCCGGACATGGCCAGCAGCACCTTCTTGTCTCCGACCTGCTCGCGTATCGCCGCGATTTCATTCTTGATGTAGGACTTGACGTTGAGCTTCTTGCCAACCTTGGCAAGGCGTACCTTCTCGGCTTTGTTCATTGGCATCTCCTTGACATGGGAAGAATGGGAATTAACGGTATAAATTCTAGCAAAGCGCAGGCGGCCAATCAACCACGGGCGACGGTGAGGACGAGGCCATCACGCCTGGAAACCTTCACGCGCTCGCCCTTGGCAAACGCTGTGTCTGAAACCGCGCTCCAGTTGACCCCGTTGAGTTCGACCTTGCCTGGCGCGCCCGGCCCGACAGCCTCAACGACCACTGCCTCGCGGCCAATGAAGTCGTCGTCGTAGTCCACGGCCGCGTCGGCGCTTTTCCTCTTGCCGTGGCCAAGGGCCTGCCGCCTGAACACGGCCAGCGAGACCAGCGAGAGGCCAAGGAACAAAATCGCCTGCGTGTTAGCGGACATCCCCGGGAAAAGGAGAAGCGCCAGCGCCGTGAGGACCGCGCCAGCCCCGAAGAAAACTATTACGAATCCGGGCACTATGAATTCCAGCGCGCACATCGCCAGCCCGCCGACAAGCCAACTGTAAAAAGCGTTCATTTCACCACCTCCATGAAAAACACCATCGGAATGCAGCACGCGACGCCGCGGCTACCTAAGCCAGTATATCACAGTTTCCGGCCTAAGGCGACAGCGCCACGCAACCGCCAGCACCGCCGCGAGGGCGCCAAGCGCCACCGTCCATGCGACAATCCTGTGGTGGACGAACACCCAGTCCAGCAGCGGATGCGCGACAGCCCTGTGGAGACGGCGGCGGGACGACGGCGACAGCGCGGACGGCGCCGATGGCGCCGGCGCCTCGCGGAGCAGGGCGAGCGTCCTTTCAAGCCGCGCGGCCTCGGCCGCGCATTCCGGGCACCCCCTCAGGTGCTCGCGCACCATCACGGCGCGTTCGCCGCCCAGCTCGTGGCCAAGGTATTCGACAAGCAGCCCGCGGACGGCATCGCATGGGATGCGGCGGCGCGCGGGGGCGCCGCGCCCGGGAAGTCTCGATCTCGCACCTTTCATCGCCCTTTTCCCTTTCCGCCAAGCAGCGCCGTCAGCTTCCGCATGGCCCCGCTGAGAGTCACGCCCACATTGTCGACGGATATTCCCATTATCGCGGCGATCTCCTTGTAGCTCTTTTCGCCGTAGACCTTAAGGACAACCGCCTGGCGCTCGCGCGGCGAAAGCGCGTCCAGCGCCCTCGCGGCGGCCTCGGCGTCGTCGCCCGGGGCGGGGGGGGCCTCCTCCGGCCGGGCCATCGCCTCGGCGCCATGCTCCAGATGTAGCCGGCGCCGCCGCTCCTCGGAGCGTATCAGGTCCACGGCCTCGTTATGGACCGTCCGGTAGAGCCATGCCGACAGTTCCGGCGAATCGCGGAACTCGCCCTTCCAGCTCCTGGCCAGCTTCACAAATGCATTCTGGACGACATCCTCGGCGTGGGCCGCGTTGTTCGTCAGCCGCGTGGCATAGCGGAGCAGCGGGGCCTCGTAGCGCCCTACGACCCCCTCGAAAGCCAACAGCCGTTCCCGCCTC
>JAFWPM010000179.1 GCA_017509565.1 Kiritimatiellia bacterium
CGTTCCCCGCGCCAGGCAGCGGATCGGATCCCGTGAGCATCCTGAAGCCGCGCGACTTCGCGACGCCGAAAAGCGGCTCCGGCCAGAACCAGGGTCTCAGGGCGCTGTCGCAGACGAATGGGGCGATTTTGCGCATTTCGGGGTCAAGCAGGAAGTCGCGGACAATCCGCGCCCTGCCGAAGAGCCACTTTCCGCGCCCCCAGGCGAGGGCCGGCGCGTAACCGGCGCCGGCCAGCCGCCGCGCCGTCTCCTTGAGCGGGAGGCCGTCCGGCACCATTTCCTCGCCGAAGAAGGCAAGCAGCTCAATCCGCTCGCGCGTGGCGACCTGCCTGGCAGGGTAGACGTATATCCCCGCGCCTGAGGCGTCCGAAAGCCTCCACGGGCCGCCCTCGCGGTCCGGGCGGGATATCGCGACACTCCGCCTGCCGGCGGACATCAGGGCTCCTTCAAGCGATTGCTGGAAGGAGCGGAGCGGCACGGCGAGGGCCAGTGCGGCGCCCTTTGGCGCGCGGCGCGCCAAATTGGCCAGGAATGCGGAAAAAAGGGCGTCCAGCCCGAATTCGGGATAGACATGCGCATGGGAGTCGAAATAGAGCATTTCCGCCACCGTATCTAAAAAAGCGGAATCCGGCGCGGGCGGCGCCTGGCGCGCTAGGCCTTGCCGGCTGGCGCCGGCTCGCCCGCCGCGGCCTGCGCCGAGGCCTTTTCGGCGGCCATTTTCGCGTTGTAGGCGGCGATGCGGGTGGCTATGGTTTCGCCAAGCTCGTTCTTCGTCGCGCTCGCGGCCACCGATATGGCGTGCAGGATTGCCCGGCGGGTGGACGCGCCATGCGTCACCACGGCGTTGCCGTTCACGCCAAGCAGGAACGCCCCGCCATACTGCTCCGGATCCATCTTCTTCTTGAGCACCTTGAAGACGCCCGTCATGAAGAGGTAGCCAATCTTGCCCCAGAAGCTGGAGCCAATCTCGGCCTTGATCCAGTGCCCTATGGCGCGGGCGGCGCCCTCGGTGGTCTTTAGGATCACATTGCCGACGAAGCCGTCGCACACCGCGACATCGACCTTCCCGCCGAAAACGTCGTGGCCCTCCATGTTCCCATGGAAGTTCACGCCGCATTTCTCGATGTAGCCGAAGGCCTCGCGGGTGAAGTCGTTGCCCTTGCAGTCCTCGGCGCCGATGCTCATAAGGCCGACCGAGGGCCGTTCGCCGGCGCCCAGGACCTTCTCGGCGTATGCCGAGCCCATGATGGCGAACTGGGCGAGCCATGCCGGGTCGCAGTCCATGTTCGCGCCGGCGTCAACGAGGACGATGGGCTTCGCGACGCGCGTCGGGAGGACGGCGGCGATCACCGGGCGGTGGACGCCCTTGATGCGCCCAAGGCTGAAAAGCGCCGCCGCGGCGAAGGCGCCGGAGTTGCCGGCGGAAACCATCGCCTGGGCCTCGCCCCTTTTGACGAGCTCCATGCAGACGGTGAGCGAATTGCGTTTTTTGCGGCGGACGGCGGCGGCCGGGGCCTCGTCCATCGCCACTACCTCGTCGGCATTGACGAAAGCCAACTCCGGGCCGAGCTTCCCGCGGCACTTCTTGAGTTCGCGCATGACATCGGCCTCGCGGCCGACCATGATCACCTGCTCAAGGCCGGGAATCTCGCCCCTTCGCCTGGCCGCAAGGACGCAGCCACGGACAATCTCGCGCGGCGCCTTGTCGCCGCCCATGACGTCAACAGCTATCCGCATTCGCCACCTCCGCAGGCAGCACGCTAGGCTTCAGCCGAATCCTTGGCGGCAGTCTTGTCGGCCTTTGTGTCGATCACCTTCTCGCCATCGTAGAAGCCGCACTCCGGGCAAGCGCGGTGCGCGCGCTTCGCGGCTCCGCAGTTCGGGCACTTGCCGGTCTGCGCGACTTCAGCCTTGATATGTCCCTTGCGCTGGCGAACCCGCATCTTGGACTTTTTCCTTTTTGGAACTGCCATTTCCTCTTACTCCGTTTCAAGGCCGTCCAGCGCACCCCAGCGACCATCGCCTTCTTGCGCGCAGGAGCAGGCCTGCTTGTTCAAATTCGCGCCGCATTTCTGACACAATCCCTTGCAATCCTCGCGGCATACAGGATTGCTAGGCAAGGATAAAATAATACACTCCCGAAGCGATTCCGTCAAGTCCGTGAAGGAATTTTCCGCCGCTTCGACGGAAATGTCGACCTCGTCGTCGTAGGCCAGAAGGGGGAAATCGTCGGCGCACCGGACGCAGGTGCAGTCAAAGTCCCCCTCGATTTCGCCGGTGACGAAGAGGAGCCCGTCCAGGTACCTGACATGCAGGTTGTAGCGCAGGCCCGACTTCGGGCGCCACAGCGGGTCGTCTGCGGCGAGGTCGAGCTGCGCGACGGGGATTTCCCCGGCGTAGCCCTCGCCATCTTCATCCAGGCGCGCCACGTCGATCACAAGGCGCCCGCTGTCGTCCAGGCCGCTCTGGACTCGCCCGTCCCCCGCGCTGCCGCCAGCCATCACTTCCCCCTCCCGCCGGCAATCCACTTCGAGATGAAGGGCACGACGGCCGCAGGGACGAACTTGGAGGCGTCCTGCCCGTAGCGCGCGAGTTCGCGCACGAGGCTAGCGGTGACGTAGCTGTGCTCCTCCTGCGGCATCATGAAGAGCGTCTCGATTTCAGGCGCGAGCTTGCGGTTCGTAAGCGCCATCTGGAACTCGTACTCGAAATCCGAATAGACGCGCAGGCCGCGCACCACCACAGGGAGCGGCGACATCCGGCGGCAGAACTCGACGAGAAGGCAGTCGAGCGGCCTCACGCCGACATTGGCGAGCCCGCCATCCGCGCAGACGCGGCGGATCATCTCCATGCGGTCTTCGAGGTCGAACATCGCGCCGGCCTTGGCCGATGTCGCGGCGACGGCCACGACGACCTCGTCGAAAATCTTTGACGACCTGGCTATGAGGTCGTAGTGGCCCAGGGTCACGGGATCGAACGTCCCGGGGTATACTGCTGTGCGTGTCATCGAGCCTTGCTCCAAAAAAACTCAACCAAGCTGCCTCACGACAAGTCGCGTCTTGCCGTAGACCCTGTCGCGCAGGGTTTTCCAGCCATCCGCCGCGGCGACGGCCGCCTCGACCGGGACTTCGGCCACGAACACGCCGCCTGGCCCGACGACGCCCCCATCCGCCAGCCGCGACGCGAGGCCGGCGAGTCCGTCGTCGCGCGCGTCGGCGTAAGGGGGGTCGGCGAAAACGATGTCGAACCGCGCGTTCGCCCCGGCGGCCTTGAGCCACCTGGCGACGTCGGACACTACGACGTTTCCCGCGAAGTCGCCGCCTGCGATCCGGCGGACGTTTCCGGAGAGGACGCGCGCCACCGCCGGCGAGCCCTCGACCCATGTGACGTCGGCCGCGCCGCGGCTCAGGGCCTCCAGCCCTACCGCGCCCGTGCCGGCGTAGAGGTCGAGGAAGCGGGCGCCCGGCACCGCCTCCATGAGCATCGAGAAAAGCGCCTCGCGGACGCGGTCCTGCGTAGGCCTCACCTCGCCGGACTTCGGCGCCTTCAGCAGCAGCCCCCCGAATTTTCCACCTGATATGCGCATGGCAGCTGGATGCCCGCTACTGGCTAGCTCCGGTAGTTCGGGGCCTCCTTGGTGATCTTGATGTCGTGCGGGTGCGCCTCGCGCATCCCCGCCGCCGACACGCGGTAGAACTTGCCGCGCTTCTGCAAGTCCGCGATCGTACGGCAGCCGCAGTAGCCAAGCGACGCGCGCAGCCCGCCTGAGAACTGCGTCATGATCGAATGGACGTGGCCGGAATACGGAACCATGCCCTCGATGCCCTGCGGGACGAGGTCGTCCTCGGACTCGTTGTCCTGGAAGTAGCGGGCGCGGGAGCCCTTGCCGTTCTTCAGCGCGGCCATCGAGCCCATGCCGCGGTAGACCACATACTGCCTGCCGTTCGCGTAGATCTTCTCGCCCGGGCTCTCCTCGGTGCCGGCCAGGACGGAGCCGAGCATGACGCTGGACGCGCCCGCCGCGATGGCCTTGGGCACATCGCCCGAGAGCTTTATTCCGCCGTCGGCGATTACCGGGATGCCGGTGCCGCGCAGGGCCTTTGCGGCCTCGTAGACCGCTGTCAGCTGCGGGATGCCGACGCCGCAGACGACGCGCGTGGTGCAGATCGAGCCGGGGCCGATGCCGACCTTCACGGCGTGCGCCCCGGCCTTGGCGAGGTCCCTGGCCGCTTCGCCGGTCGCGATGTTGCCGGCGATCACGTCGACGTCCGGGAAGTGCTTCACTATCCAGCCCGTCATGTCCATGATGCCCTTGGAATGGCCGTGCGCGGAATCGACGACCACGACGTCGACGCCGGCGGCCGCGAGCTTCTCCATGCGGGTGTAGTCGCCCTTGCCGCCGCTGACGGAGGCGGAAACTCGGAGGCGGAACTTGTCGTCGCGGTTGATCGGGGAATCGCGGTTCTCGACGATGCCCTGGACGTCCGTGAACGAGTAGAGGCCCGCCAGGCGGCCGTTCTTGTCAACGAGCGGGAGCTTGCCGATCTTGTTGGCTCGCATGATCTCGTATGCCTTCTTGAGCGTCGTCCCGGGCTTGGCGGTTATCGCGGTCGCGGTCATGACCTCGCTGAGCTTGGCGGCGGTGAGCGGCGCGTAGCGCATGTCGGAGCTGGTGATCATGCCGACGAGGCGCTCCTGGTCGTCCAGGACGGGGAAGCCGTTGAACTTCAGCCCAAGGCGGCGCTTTTCGGAGCGGAGGAAGCTGATGTCGTCGTTCGCGTGGAAGCACACGGGCTTGGAGATTACGCCGTTGAGGTAGTTCTTGACCTTTGCCACCTGCGCCGCCTGCTCGTCCTCCTCAAGGTTCTTGTGGATCACGCCTATGCCGCCGGCCAGGGCCATCGCCACGGCCATCGCAGACTCCGTGACCGTGTCCATCGCGGCGGAGACAAAGGGGATGTTCATCTTCTGCCTGCTGGTGAGCTGCGTCTCGATTGAGGCCTCGTCCGGCAGGAAGTCCGCATACTGGGTGACAAGCGTCACGTCATCGTATGTGAGGGCCTCGCCCGGGAAGTTCGACATGAAGGAGTCTACGTTCTTGTTCGTGTACATGGTCTGTTCCTTTTGCCCATGGAATTATACCAAGTGGCGCGGGGTTTGTCAAATCGGCGGCGGAGTGGTAGAATGGAGGGCGGTGAACTCCAGGATTCTTGAAAAGTTGCGCGAACTCCCCCGCAGGCCCGGATGCTACGTGATGCGGAACCGGAAGGGCGAGATCATTTATGTCGGCAAGGCGAAGATACTCGCCAACCGCGTCCGTTCGTATTTCCGGCACTCGACGATACTGCGCGGCCACCCGAAGGTGCGCCAGCTCGTCAGGGAGGCCGACAGCATCGAATGGACCGTGGTGCGCAGCGAGGACGAGGCGCTGCTTCTTGAAAACCGCCTCATCAACGAGCACCAGCCGAAGTACAACATACTGCTGCGCGACGACAAGCGGTACATGGGCATCAAGGGGACGGCGGCCGAGCGCCTTCCGCGCCTGCTGAACTTCCGCCTGCGGCGCGACGACGGCGCCCACTACTTCGGCCCCTTCCCCACCAATGGCGGCGACGTGTTCCCGGTGATCGACTGGCTCAGCCGCCGCTTCGGGCTCAGGCGCTGCGGCACCAGCAGCCCGGACGCGGAGACATACCGCCACTGCAACGACGACCTCATCTGCACCTGCTCCGCGCCATGCATCGGCCGCGTTGGCGAGGAGGAGTACCGCAGGCGCTTCGAGGACGCCTGCGACTGCCTGCGCGGGAAGCGCATCGACATTGTCGAGGAGCTTCGGCAGTCGATGCTGGCCGCGTCGGCCGAAATGGAATACGAGAAGGCCGGGCGGCTGAAGGAGGTCTGGCTTGCGCTCAGGGAGATGGGCAGGCTCAGGCAGATCGGGCACCTCTCCACGGAGGACGAGAAGCGCAAAAACGCGCTCGACGGGCTGGAGGCGCTTGCCGCCGCGCTGAACCTCCCCGGCCCGCCGCACGTGATAGAGTGCTTCGACATCTCCAACACGCTCGGCAAGTTCTCCGTCGCGAGCATGACCGTCGCGGTCGATGGCATCCCGGACCACCGCCGCTACCGCATTTTCAACATTGAGGGCATCGAGGGCGCGAACGACCCGGCGTCGATAGCCCAGGCCGTTACGCGCCGCTACGGGCGGCTCCGCGACGAAGGGTCCCCCATGCCGGACCTGGTGATTCTCGACGGCGGCATCACCCAGTTGCGCGCGGCGCGGGCCGCCCTCGGCGCCCTCGGCATCGAGGGGATCCCGACCGTCGGCCTGGCGGAGCGGCTTGAGGAACTCGTGCTCGACGACGGCAACCCGCCAATCCTGCTGGACCGCGACTCCCAGGCGCTGAACGTGGTGCGGGCGCTGCGCGACGAGGCCCACCGCTTCGGCATAACGCGCCACCGGAAGCTGCGCAACAGGACTGTCAGGGAGTCCATCCTAGACGACATCTCCGGCATCGGGCACGCGAAGAAGATGCTGCTCCTGCGCACCTTCGGGTCCGTGCGCGAGCTTGCGCGCAGCAGCGAGGAGGAAATCGCGAAGGTCCCGGGCATAGGGAGCGCCCTTGCGGCGGAAATCCTGCGCGCCCTTGCAAGCCTCAGGTCCGACTGACGGCCGGGGCGCGGCGCGCCAGCGGCATGGGGCGCCGCCCTAGCGGACGCCGGTCGCCTTGCAGAGGGATATGCCGGCCAGTATCCTGTTTGCGCGCAGTTCGGCGAGCGAGCGGCGCTGCGACAGCAGCGACTGCTGCGCCGAGAGGACGTCGCGGTATTCGCCAAGGTCGTCCCTGTACATTCGCGTGGCGAGGTCCGCCGCCTTCTCCTGGTTTCGCAGCGCGTTTTGGAAGAACGTCTCCCGCGCGGCCTCGCGGTCGATGGCGATTGCGCAGCCCTCGACCTCGTGGAACGCGGCGAGGACGGCCGAACGGTAGGCCAGGGCGGCCTCCTCGGCCGCGATGCGGGCCTGGCTGAGCCGGGCGCCGCGGCGTCCGAAGTCCAGGATGCTCCAGCTCAGGGACGGGCCAAGGCTGACCGAGCGCACGGCATCGCCCCAGCTCGCGAATGAGTCGGTTGACATCGAAAAGCCGGCGCCGATGGACACCGACGGGTAGTAGCTGGCCTTGGCGACGCCTATGCGGGCCAGGGCGGCGGCGTATGCCCGCTCGGCGCGGCGGACGTCCGGCCTGCGGCGCAGGAGGTCGGACGGCACGGCGACGGGGTTTTGCGGCGCGGCCGGAAGCGATGGTTCGGTGGCGTCGAGCAGCGCGTCGAAGGCGTGCGGCCCGACGCTGGCGAGGAGTTCAAGCCTGCGCCGGCACGAAGACTTGGCGGCCTTCGCGGTTTCGAGCGCGGCCCTTGTGGAGTCAAGCTGCGACTGCGCCGAAAGCCAGTCCAGCTCCGGCGCCATCCCGGCGTCGAACTTCGACTTGGCGATTTTAGCGAATTCCTCCGTGATCCCGATGTTCGCCTCCGTTATCGCGCACACCTCGTCCTGCAGGCGCAGGTTGACGTATTCGGCGGCGATCTCGGCGAAGAGCGAGACCATTGCGTCCTCGGCGGTGAACTCCGCGGCCTCCAGTTCGGCGCGGGCGGCCTCCACGGAACGCCGGACCTTCCCGAAGACGTCAAGCTCCCAGGAGGCGTCAAAGCGCGCGGAAGAGCTTTCGGAAGACGAATCGGGGTTGTAGCGCCTGCCCCTGGACGTCGATGCTGAGAAGCCCACGTTTGGCCAGTATTCGGCGCGGGCCCCGGCGAGCGCGGCGCGGGACGACTCGACGCGCTTGAG
>JAFWPM010000180.1 GCA_017509565.1 Kiritimatiellia bacterium
ACGACCTCAAGGAACTCGCCGCGCAGTTCAAGGCCGAGTACAAGAGCAAGATCGGCAAGGACTTCCCGTCCGATCCGAAGGAGCAGCTCTACGAAGCGATCAAGGCCGTCTTCCGCAGCTGGGACAACCCCCGCGCCAACGTCTACCGCCGCGACAACGACATCCCCTACTCCTGGGGCACCGCCGTAAACGTCCAGATGATGGCCTTCGGCAACCTCAACGACAATTCGGGCACGGGCGTGGCCTTCACGCGCGACCCCGCCACTGGCGAGAAGAAGCTGATGGGCGAGTTCCTCATGAACGCGCAGGGCGAGGACGTCGTGGCCGGCGTCCGCACCCCGATGCCCATCGCCAAGATGGCCGAGGTCATGCCGGAAGTCTTCAAGCAGTTCACCGAAGTCTGCCAGAAGCTCGAATCCCACTATCGCGACATGCAGGACATGGAGTTCACGATTGAGAACAAGAAGCTCTTCATGCTCCAGACGCGCAACGGCAAGCGCACGGCCCGCGCCGCCCTCAAGATTGCGTGCGACCTCGTGGACGAGGGCGTCCGCACCGAGCAGGAAGCGGTCCTGATGATCGATCCCCGCAACCTCGACACGCTCCTCCACCCGCAG
This sequence comes from Kiritimatiellia bacterium, assembly GCA_017509565.1. Taxonomy (GTDB): domain Bacteria; phylum Verrucomicrobiota; class Kiritimatiellia; order RFP12; family JAAYLN01; genus RGIG5952. Next base: position 618 of record JAFWPM010000180.1, read on the forward strand.
TTCGACGCCGCCTCCCTCAAGAAGGGCAAGGTCGTCGGCCGCGGCCTCCCGGCCTCGCCCGGCGCCGCCTGCGGCAAGATCGTGTTCACGGCGAACGACGCCAAGGCCTGGCACGAGCGCGGCGAGAAAGTCGTCCTCGTCCGCCTCGAAACCTCGCCCGAGGACATCGAGGGCATGAAGGCGGCCGAAGGCATCCTCACAGTCCGCGGCGGCATGACCTCCCACGCGGCCGTCGTCGCCCGCGGCATGGGCGAGTGCTGCGTCTCCGGCTGCACCGAAATCGCGATGGACGAGGAGAACAAGAAGTTCGTCCTCGCCGGCAAGACCTTCAAGGAGGGCGACTGGCTCTCGATCGACGGCTCCACCGGCAACATCTACGACGGCGTAATCACCACCGTCGACGCCCGCATCGAAGGCGAGTTCGACCGCATCATGACATGGGCCGACAAATACCGCAAGCTCCAGGTCCGCACCAACGCCGACACCCCGCGCGACGCCCGCAAGGCCCGCGAGCTCGGCGCGGAGGGCATCGGTCTCTGCCGCACCGAGCACATGTTCTTCGAGCCCGATCGCATAGCCGCCTTCCGCGAGATGATCTGCGCGGACACCGAGGAGGAGCGCCGCATCGCCCTGTCGAAGATCCTGCCATACCAGCAGACCGACTTCGAGGAACTCTACGAAGCCCTTGAAGGCAAGCCCGTCACAATCCGCTTCCTCGATCCGCCGCTGCACGAGTTCGTCCCGCACACCGAGGACGAAATCGCCCTGCTCGCCAAGGCCCAGCACAAGCCCGTCTCCCGCATCAAGGAAATCATCGACTCTCTCCACGAGTTCAACCCGATGATGGGCCACCGCGGCTGCCGCCTCTGCGTGACCTACCCCGAAATCGCCCGGATGCAGACCCGCGCCGTCATCCGCGCCGCAATCGAGGTCCAGCGCCGCCACAAGACCTGGAGCGTCAAGCCGGAAATCATGATCCCGCTGACCTGCGACGTCAACGAGTTCAAGTTCGTCCGCGACATCGTCGTCCAGACGGCCAACGTCGAAATCAACCTCTCGGGCATCAACCTCTCCTACAAGGTCGGCACGATGATCGAGATCCCGCGCGCGGCCCTGCTCGCCGGCGAGATTGCCGAGGAGGCCCAGTTCTTCTGCTTCGGCACCAACGACCTCACGCAGATGACCTACGGCTTCAGCCGCGACGACTCCGGCAAGTTCCTTGAGGCATACTACAACGCCAAGATCCTCGAGAACGACCCCTTCGCGAAGCTCGACCAGAAAGGCGTCGGCAAGCTGATGAAGATGGCCGTGAAGGACGGCAAGGCCGTCCGCGCGAACCTCCACTGCGGCATCTGCGGCGAACACGGCGGCGACCCCGCCAGCGTCGAGTTCTGCCATCAGATCGGCCTCGACTACGTGAGCTGCTCGCCGTTCCGCGTACCGATAGCGCGCCTCGCGGCGGCCCAGGCGGCGCTGCGCTAGCGCGCAATGCCTCCAGAAAAAAAGTGGGGACGGCTTCCGCCGCCCCCCTTTTTTTACTTCACCGCCCCGGCGCGGGGATGCGCCCTAGCGCGTTAGCGGGTTTTCGTCGTCGAACCACCTGATGTCACCGTGCCGCCGCGAATCGGCGACTTTACCGCAACCGGTCACCTTGACGCCTGGATCGATGCCGTCGAGGTCCAGGACGATGTCGGTGAAGCCGAACACGTGAAGCGTGGGGCTGTCCGCGCCGGCGGCCGGACGGACCCCACCCCAGATGCGGAACTCCCGCGCCTGCTTTGCGTATTCGTCAAGCGACTCGATTCCGCCCCCGTTATCCGTCACGAGAATGGGGAAAAGGACAAACCGCCTCCCTTTCGGCGAGACGAGCCACGGCATCTCGTTGGTCTTGCCTGAAGCGAAGTCCCTGAGGCCGTTGGCCAGCCCCTGAAGCTCCCCTGCCGACCGCCCCAGCAGGAGCCTTCCCCCGTCAAGGACGACCGGACGCATGTTTTCCTTGTCAAGGTCGCCCAGCAGAAGCGAGCGGCCGCGCGGCACAACGATGGCCGATTCCATGCCAGCGGAGCCAGCGGGAAAAGGTTCGCGCACAGCCTCGCCAACGATCCTCTGGAGCGAGTCGGCCGCCTGTCCGGCCCACTTCCGCTCGTCGAACTCCGATTCCACCACCTCCGCCTCCGACTGCGGGCGGGCCGCGCCCATTTTCGCGATGAGGGCGGCGGCCGCGCAAATTGCGGCGGCCGATGCGGCCGCGATGGCGGCGTGGCGCGCAAGCCGCCTGAGCGCGGCCCGCGCCCGGGCCCTGCGAAAGAGCCCTGCTAGTCTTTTGCGGACCGTCCCGGCATCGGCCAGCCTTTCGGCGGGGTCCGGCTTCAGCAGGGCCACAAGCAACCGCTCCCAGCCAGCCGACGGGGCCGGCGAAAGATCGACGGGAAGAGTGCCCGGCGGCGGTTCCAGCCCTGGCGGGAGAACGCCACTGGGGGGAGGGAGCGCGCCCGTCAGCGCACGGTACAGAACAAGCCCGAGGGCATGGTAATCCGTGGCGGGGGTCGCGTCGCGGTGGTCCAGTTGCTCCTGCGCCACCCACCCGGGCGTACCGCCGCCGGAAGGCCCCGGATCGGACAGGACCGGTTCCCCGGCGCCATCAAGCAGAATGTTTGACGGCTTGAGGTCGCGATGGACAAGACCAGCGGCATGCAGGGCAGACAGGGCATCGACCAGCGCCATCCCCAACGAGGCGGTTTCGGCTTCGGACAGCTGGTTCGCCTCGCCAAGGCGTTCGGCAAGTGTCGCCGGCATCGCCGGCATGGCGAAGTACGGGCGCCCGGTGGCGTCGTCAACGCCGAACGACAGGATCGGCATCACGCGGGGATGGCGCACCGCGGCCAGGGCCCGGGCCTCGGCGAGGAATCGCCGCGTTGCGGCGCCGTCGGCCTTGCGGGCCACCTTGAGGGCCACCTCGCGCCCCAGCGTGGCGTCGTCGGCCAGCCAAACATCGGCGGCGCCGCCCGCGCCTAGCGGGCGGATCAGCGTAAAGGAGCCGATTCTGGCACCGGGGTTTAGCATGGTCTCCATCGGGCAACCAGTATAGCAAAGAGCCCGCATGTTTGCTATACTTGTCTTGTTATGGACAACGATGGCAAAGGCAAAAATTGGCGGATTCCTGACACCTCGACGACTCTGATGGAGGCGCTGTCGCGGGCCGGCGGCGCGCCGGACGAAGCATGGGCGCGCTTCGCAAGGCTCTACGATCCAGTCGTGCGGTGGTTCCTGGCGATGATAAGGCGATCCTGGACATCGCTGCCAAAGGCCTGGGACGACGACATCGTGCAGCAGACCTTCCTGACGCTTGTCGAGACATTCCCCGAGCGTCGCTGGGACCCATCGCGCGGAAGTTTCCGCGACTTCCTCTTCGGCGTCGTCAGGATAAAGGCGCTGCAATATGCGAGAAGCGAACGCGGCAAGCCCCTGACCTACATTGACCCGGACAGCGTCGAAAGCCTGATCAATTCCGCCGCGGTATCGGAGGCGGAAGACAAGGAATGCGCCGCCGTGAGCGCCGAGCTGTGGCGTTCGCTCGTTGACAGCGTATTCGCGGAGTCGCGCATGAGCGAGAAAAGCAAGGCCGTGTTCGTGAAACTCGTGGTGGACGGAGTGCCGGTGGGGCAGCTCAGCAAGGAATACGGCATGTCGGCGGCTTCGATCTACACCCTCAAAAGCCGCGTCCAGGACAAGATTCGCGAAAAGTGGCTGCGCGTCGCGCAGGACGGGGACCTGTACACCGCGCTGGAGAATCTGGCGCGCGACCTCCTGCGGACAAAGACCGCTGGAGGCTGAAAGGCGCATTGCCCTGGCGCCCACAATCGGCGGATGGCCCCCCGCCCCGTTTTTCTGGGGGATGATGGTGTTCGCGCATCCGCATATTGCAAGGGGATTGCGCGTGTAGTAGAATATAGAGGGCAATGAGCGATGATGTGAAAAAAAGACAGCCGGGGGGCGACGCGGCCGGAAAGTCGCCGGGGCGGCGGCCCGGATCGACGGAAATAGCGGCCGCGCTGCGCGCCGAATTAGCCGAAGGGGCCTTGCGCGCCGGCTCGTTGCTGCCGCCCGTCGATGACCTGCGCCGCCGCTTCGGCGCGGGCGAGTTCGCCGTCCGGCACGCCCTCCAGCAATTGCGCGACGAAAGGCTCGTCACATTGAAGCGGGGCGTCGGCGCGCGCGTGGCGCCAATGGCCGGAAGCGCCTGGAGGGGCTCGGTCGCGTTCATCGCCCTCGCCGGCAACGGCTCGTTCCACCCCCACGCCCTGTCCATGTACCTCTCGCGGCGCCTTGAGGCCGCCGGGTGGCGCTTCTCGCCGATCTTCCCCGAAATCGCCCCCGACGGCGCCATTGACGACACCCAGCTGCGCCGCCACCTCGCCTGCGGCGTCGATTTCGCAATCGGCCTCTTCGCCCGCCCGGCCATCTCGTCTATCCTGGCCGGGGCCGGGATCCCGCACATCGTGGTGAACGGCTTCCTGCGCGACTTCCCGGAGGCCCGCGCAGTCCTCAAGATCGACATCGAGACGGCCTTCGCGGAACTGCTCCGCACCTTCAGGGCCGCCAGGGTCAAGACCGTGCTGGAGTTCGACTTCGAGCGCGTCATGGACCGCAGTTTCAAGGTCCAGCTTGTCTCCGGCGGCTTCGACGTGCACCGGATACTGATTCCAGGCGGTGGCGGGCGTCTCTCCGACCTGTACGGCGTCAAGGCGGCGGGATACGCGGCCGTGGCCGAATTCCTGAAGTCACGCGGGTCGCGGCGCATGCCGGACGCGATCCTATTCGACGACGACTACTTCGCAACCGGCGGGATATCCGCGTTGCTGGAGGCCGGGGTCCGGATACCGCACGACGTCCGCGTCGCATCGCTGATGAACCGGGGCAACGAACTGGCCTTCGGGCGGCGCATCACCGGCTTCGGCCACGACGCCGCCGCCGACGCCGACGACATAGCCGGCTACGTCACTGCCCTCCTGGACGGCGGCAACCCGCGCCCCCCGCTCCTCCGCTGGCGCTTCTTCCCCGGCGAGAGCGTCTGAGCCGCCAGCCTCGACGGACGTTCGCCATGCCGGACGCGAAACCTTCGCGAACTGGCATGGAAAACGACAGCCGACAACCTCTGCCCCGACCTTCGACTTCGCGCCGCGCGCAGGTGCGCCCTCCCCCGGCGGGACACTTATTGAGGTACTTATTTAGGTTCAGCCCATTTCACTTGCGGCCGCTTTTGGCGATTTGCTATGATTTTTCACCAGATGCGCCACTGGAGTTTCTCCCATGACGACACTTGGTAAAATAGACCCCGAACTCGCGGAATGCCTGCGTCCGGAGGACGACCGGCAGCGGAAGAACTTGGAGATGATCGCCTCCGAGAGCGTCCAGCCAAGGTTGGCACTCGAACTTGCGGGAAGCGTCTTCAACAACAAGACCGCTGTCGGCAACCCCGGCAAACAGCGGCTGAAGGGCTCCCAGTACGCCGAGAGGCTCGAATGTCTGGTCGCCGCGCGCGCCTGCTCGCTCTTCGGCGCGGATCACGCCGTCGTGACGACCTATTCCGGCTCGGTTGCGAACTACTGCGCCTATGCGGCGGTGCTCAATCCCGGCGACCGCGTGCTCGCAATGGAGCCGTCGGCGGGCGCGCACCAGACGCACGGCGGCGCGAAGAACGTCTCGTCCGGCATCTACCGGTTCTCCTATTTCGGTTTGCATCCCGACACGCTCCTCATCGACTACGACGCAGCCGAGCGAATCGCGGCGGAGTTCCGTCCCAAGCTGATGGTGGTGGGTTCGGCGGCTTATTCCCGCAGAATCGACTACGAGCGGCTGGCCGGCATCGCCCACCGAAACGGGGCGCTCCTGATGACGGACATCGCGCATTTTTCGGGGCTGATGGCCGCCGGGGTTCTTCCCAGCCCGGTTCCATACGCCGACATCGTCACCGCCTCGACGACCAAGACCATGTGCGGGCCGCACAGCGCGTTCATCCTCTGCCAGGAGGCCTTGGCGGAGCGGATCGACCGGAGCGTCTATCCCGGCGTCGTCTCCTCGCTGCACCTCCAGACTATCGCGGCGATGGGGTACGCCCTGCACCGCGCGCGGACGGAGGAGTTCCGGACGCTCATGCGCAAGGTGGTCTCCAACGCCCAGGCCTTTTGCGACGCGCTGCTGAAGCGGGGATTCGGCGTCGTGACGGGAGGAACCGACTGCCACATGTTCGTGGCGGACCTCCGCCCCTTCGGCACCGACTGCGAGCGGCTGGCGGACGTCATGCAGGATGTCGGAATCACAGTCAACACGAAGGGGATACCCTACGACGATTCGCCGACGGCCCGCGGCCTCCGCGCCGGGACGACCGTCCTGACCCAGCGCGGCATGGGTCCGCGCGAGATGGACGAGGTGGCAGATCTGTGGAAGACGCTCGCCACGGGGATGGACAATCCCGATACGGTGCAGACCGTCCGTGAGCACGTGCTTGACCTTGCCGAGCGCTTCCCTTTGCCATTCGACTGAAATACACACAACCAAACCACGGAGTAAGACCATGAGAACTGATTCGCTGACTCTGACTCTTGACGGGACAAACGGTGGAAACCGGAATGTGGGAAAGTCCGGCATCGCCCGGATTCTGGCCGCATGCTCCTTGGCCGCCGCGTTGGCCATTCCCTGCGCGACGCGCGCCGGCGACGTGTTCTCCGACGCGAAGTCATGGCACAAGGGGTTCGTCGATGCCAACGGCGACGGCATCTTTAATGTCGGCAAGACGGAGTTCCCCGAATCGCTGCTTCTCGCCGAGCCGAACGATGCCGCGCACGCGGTGACGATTGGCACAATCTGGACGTCCGGCGTGTCGGGCGTTCACACCAGCGTCGTCTTGCGCACCGAGAATGTGGTCAATCCCTACACGAAGGTGAACTGGAACGAGACAGTCGCCTATCTTCCCCAGGATGTGGCCATGGACGGCGGCAAACTTAAATACTGGTCGGCGGGTGTCCAGCCCGCTTCCCCATTCACCGTCGATGTGACAAAGGAATGCACTTTCTTCATCCGCTACAAGTGGAGCGGCGAGTCTCCGGCCGGAACCGACATGCCGAACTACCTTCTCGGGGCAGGCGACAGCAGCGTATATGGCTTTGCCCTGTCGGTCATGAGCAACGGCTGCTACAACGTCTATTCTGCCGGAGTATGTAACAAGACATGGAATGGCGCGTCGGACGTGAGGGTCAAGCCGAACGAGTGGACGGACTTTGCCGTCACGGTCAAAAACCGGAATATGACAATCTATTCATATCAGGAGAGTTCGGACGACATTGCCACTCTTGAAGTGGCGGGCAACGCGGCCACCCGCACCGGTACGCCCAATGGCAACATCTTCCTTGGCATTCACATGGATGGCGCGTGCGGATACGAATGGAGCACGACTGCGGGCCGTCTAAGGGCTTTCCGCGGCAGCATCCAGTCGTATGCGGCATGGGATCGGGCGTTGAGCGCGGACGAGGTGCGCCAGGTTTTCGCGTGGCCGGGAACCGACCTCGTGCGGCTGGGCACTGCGAACGACAGCGCCCAGGAGTTCGCTGGCGGCGTGGCCCCGACCACCTTCAGCTTCGACGTGGCGGCGAAGGACGCGGGGCTTCCGCAGGTGCTGCGCGTCTCGGCGACGACCACCTCTGCGGCGGGGACGTTCGATGTCGCGGTCAATGGCGCGGCGGCGGGTTCGATCACTGTTGCGCCCGGCAGGACGGCGACGCTCTTCGTGAAGAGGGAGCTCATCGCCGCCGGCGCCAACACGCTGACGCTCACGCGCACGTCGCCCGACCCCGTGGCGATCGACGCCATCGCCCTCGGCGGCAGCATCCAAATCGGCAACGCCGACGACTCCTCGGCCGAGTTCGCGTCCGAAACATACGGCGGCAAGGTGTTTGACGGCGTCAAGTCCCTCCATCGCGGCGCGATTCCCTATCATGGCGACAACTGGGTGTATAACGTCACAAGCGGCAATGCGGAGTTCCCTGAGTCGCTTGAAGGCAGCAGCGCCTCGAAAGCCCACCTCGTCGCCTTCAACCCGCCATCGGAAGCCAACCGCTGGTTTGGTACGAGCGGGACCCACAAGGGCATTGTCGTCAGGACCGAAAACGTTGTCTATCCCTACGCGGGGCGGACGGAAAGCACGAAGGCCCTCTACTTCCCGCAGGACACGGAAGACCAGGGCGACGGGACCTACAAGTACTGGACGGCGGGGCTTCACCTCAACACGAACAACGTCCCGTTCATCCCGAAGTTCGACCAGGCGAACGACGCCTGCACGTTCTTCCTGCGCTTCCGCTGGGACGGCACGGTGCCGATTCCCGGACAAAATTCGTATTTCCTCGGCGCCGGCGACACGCAGGGCATGACATACGGCTTTGCCGCCGGACTTGACGAAAACGGCCACTACTACTTCTACTCCGCCAAACCCGCGCTCAAGCACAGGGTCTGGGAGGAATGCACGGTCGCCCCGAACGAATGGACGGACTTCGCAATCGTCCTCGCGAACCGCAAGGTGACAATCTACAGCTACCAGGAGAGTTCCGGCAGGCTGTACGTTCTGGCCGACGCGGCCACGGGCGACTCACCGGCGTCATACGCCGCGGAGAACAGCTTCGTCATCGGGCATGGCCGCAGCGGCCTCGCCAATATCACCTGGACAGGAAACCAGTCCCGCGCCTACGGGTTCCGGGGCAGCATCCATTCGTTCGCCGCCTGGGACCGGGAGCTTGGCGAGGATGAGGTGCGGCAGGCCTTCGCATGGCCCGGAGACCGGACAATCGTCAACCTTGGCGTCGTCAACGGCAGCAACGCCGAGTTCGGCGGCACGGGGACGGGGAGCTGGGCCGGTATCACGGCCGGAACCGTGAGCGGCGCAGTCGATTGGTTCAACATGCGCGGCACCTTCACGGCGACCATGAACAGGCTCGGCATTTCGAACTTCCCTATGGCGGCCGACGACTTCGCGACCGGGCTGACGCTGCGCTTCACCACGACCTCAGACTCGGACAGCTGCTCGTTCAAGGTGTTTGTGAACAGCACCGAGGCCGGCACCCTCTCCAATGTCCCTGGCGGGACGGCGACATTGGCTCTCGACAAGTCGTTGTTCGTCGTCGGCAACAACTCCGTCGAAGTGCGCTTTGTCTCCTCGTCGGGCACCGTTTACACCGACGCGATCCAGCTTGTGCGCACGGCAGGCGGCGACTACTACGCTGCGGACGCCGACCTGTCGGACTGCGCGTTCGGGCGCTACGAGCTAGTGGATGGCGTGGAGACGCGCCAGCCGACGACCCTGCGCTTCGACGTCCCGGACGCCATTGCGGGGCGCGAGGGGCACTACCTGCGCGTGACGCTCCGCGCCAGGACCGCCGGCAACGCGCAGACCATAGCGCTCTCGCTGAACGGCGCCGCGGAGCCATTCGCGGAGTTCGCGGCCGAGGCGACAACCGAGTACCAGACCTTCAAGGCGGACATACCGGCAGAATCGCTCGTCGCGGGCGAGAACGTCCTGACGCTGTCCAACGCGGCCGCAAGCGCCGGCGGAAGCACCTGGCTTGGCGTTGACTACGTGCGCGCCGAAGCGGGCCTCAACCAGCCATTCACGCTGATTGTCAGGTAGCGGGACCCCCGCGCACACTGTTTTGTTCAACGCGGAGGCGCGGGGACATCACGGATGAAGGCGACGGAACTTGCTAAGATGAAACGCCTGGCCTTGGCGACATGTGCGGCGGCGCTCCTTGCGGCGGGATGCCATGCGGGGCGGATGGACACGGCGCGCGGTGACGCGCGCCCCCCCGTTCCCGCGTTCCGCATTGTCCTCCCTGACGACCCCAAGCCGTGGGAGAGGACCGCCGCCGAGGAACTGGGGCACTACCTTGGATTGTGCCTCGGCGAAAACCCCCTTACCGTGGAGGGTCTAGACGGCGTGGTCTTCCACGTGGGCGACACGGGAGGGTCGCGCTCCGTCGCGACCGCAGGGCATGGCGACGCCGCGGCCCGGACGGAGCCGGGCCCTCCCGAACTCGCCGACGAGGAATGGATCATCAAATCCTTCGGGCGCGACGTCTTTCTCGCGGGCGGCGGGACGCGCGGGACGCTATACGCCGTCTATCACTTCCTCGAAGATGACTGCGGCGTCCGGTGGTGGGGCGACAACGACGAGGACGTGCCGGCGCCGAAGCCACTCTCATTCGGCGTCCTTGACCGACGCGGCAAGCCTTTCTTCGAATGCCGCAACATCTACCGCTCGTATCCGTCCCACGGCAAGCCCGATCCGCGAACAGCCGTCCGCAACCGGCTCAACGACAACGGCAATTCGCCGATTCCGCTCGCTTTCGGCGGAGCGTTCACCTATGGGCCGCCGGCCCTGGCACATACGTGGGACCGTTATTTGCCCTTCTCCAAGTACGGCAAGGAGCATCCGGAATGGTATTCTTTGTGGGAAGGCGAGCGCATCGGCGGCGACCACCAGGGGCAGCTGTGCCTGACATGTCCGGGTCTCGCCGACGAGTTCTCGCGCCGTCTTGAGGACTACATCGCGAAAGGCGCGGCGGATGCCGCGGCGAAGGGACTTGCCGCGCCGCGCATCTACGACATCTCCCAGAACGACGGCACCATGAAGTTCTGCCAGTGCGAAAGCTGCGCGGCCGAACGGGCGAAGTCCGGGCACACCGGGCTGATGCTCCAGTTCGTGAACGCCGCCGTCGAAAGGGCCGCCAGGGCCCATCCCGACCTGCTCTTCTCGACGCTCGCCTACCACCTCACCGAGCCTGTGCCGTCCAACGGCGTCGTGGCGGCGGACAACGTGATCGTGCGGCTCTGCAACACCACGCAGAACATGGCGACGGGCATCCTCGACCCCGACAACAAGTTCATGCACGACCAGGTGATCGCCTGGAAGGACTACACGAAGCACCTCTACGTCTGGGAATACGCCGTCACCTACCACAAGCTCAAGGGGTATCCCTTCCCGAGCGAGTTCTCCATCCCGGAGAAATACCGCTTCTACGCCGAGAACGGCGTGAAGGGCTTCCTCATCGAGCACGAGTACTTCGACGAGTCCGACATGTACGAGCTGAAGTTCTACCTGGAACGCAAGATGCTGGAGGATCCCTTCCAGAAGGCGGACGGGCTCGTGGAGGACTTCATGGGGCGCTACTACGGCGCGGCCGGCGGGCCCATACTGGAGGCGCGCAAGCTGCTTGATCTCCGCCGCCGGGAGAAGGGGGCCTTCATCCGCTGGTTCCCGTCGATGGGCGAGTTCAGCTTCTTCACTGACGCCGACCTCGCCGAGGTGCGCCGCCTCTTCGACAAGGCCGAAACCGCCGTCCGGGGCGACGGAAAGCGCCTCGCCCGCGTGAGGCGCGCCTACCTGAGCTTCGGCCGGCTGGCCGACTTCCGCGCCAAGTTCGGCGGCAAGCACCCGCCGGAGGCGGGCGTCTCCGACAAACCGTTCTTCGACATCCCGACGGACGACCTCAGCGCGGAGAACCACGCCCCCAAGGCCATCGACTTCGTGAAGGACATCGAGATCGGCGACCCCCTTTCCGGCGGCGACTTCGTCGCGCGCATCAAGGCCGACGCCGAGGACCGGGAGGGCCACTACCGTCTGCCGTTTGAGATCGGCGTGTACGACCCGCTCGCCAAGGAGACGATCTTGAGCAAGCGGTGGGAGAAGCCGCTCGGCGAGGGCTACCGCTGGTACAGCGCGGGGCGCGTGAAGTTGCCGGAGCAGGGGTTCTTCGCCTACTTCACGCGCAAGTGGACGGTGCAGGTGCCCGTCTGCCTACAGGGCATGAACGGCAAGGAGTTCGAAGTCAAGGCGCTTGTGAAGTTCACGGGTCCGATGTTCTTCCCCGGCGACACCAGCCCGAACGAGATCAGGATCGCGAGGCTTGCGTACGTGGAGCCATAACGCAAGGCGGGGAATCCACTGACCACTAACCACTAACCACTAACCACTAGCCACTAGCCACTAACAACCATGAAATACGGAATCTACTACGCCTACTGGGAAGACCAGTGGAAGGCCGACTACATCCAATACATCGAGAAGGTGGCCAAGCTCGGCTTCGACTTCCTCGAAATCGCCTGCACCCCCATCAACGGGTACTCGCGCCAGACGCTTCTCGACCTCCGGCAGTGCGCCGCCGACAACGGCATCTTCCTCACGGCGGGGCACGGCCCCTCGGCCGACCAGAACCTCGCCTCGGACAATCCCGCCGTCGCGGCGAACGCCAGGGCGTTCTTCACGACGCTCCTCAAGAACCTGGAGACGCTTGGCATCCACACCATCGGCGGCGGCATCTACAGCTACTGGCCCGTCGATTACTCGAAGCCCATCGACAAGCCCGGCGATTGGGCGCGCTCGGTCGCCGCCGTACGCGAAGTGGGCAGGGTCGCGGCCGACTGCGGCGTCGACTACTGCCTGGAGGTGCTGAACCGCTTCGAGGGCTACCTCCTCAACACCGCCGCCGAGGGCGTGAAGTTCGTGCGCGAGGTCGATGTCCCCGCCGTCAAGGTGATGCTCGACACGTTCCACATGAACATCGAGGAGGACTCCATCGGCGGCGCGATCCGCTCGACGAAGGGGCTGCTCGGCCATTTCCACACGGGCGAGTGCAACCGCCGCGTCCCAGGACGCGGGCGCACCCCGTGGCACGAAATCGCCACCGCGCTCGCCGACATCGGCTACGACGGCATGGTCTGCATGGAGCCGTTCGTCCGCATGGGCGGCAAGGTCGGCGAGGACATCAAAATTTGGTGCGAGCTGGAGCCGGGCATCGACGAGGCGAAGATGGACGCCGACGCCAAGTCCGCGCTCGACTTCGAGCGCATCGTCTTCGAGGGGGCGCGATGATCGACGTCCTGGCGTTCGGCGAAGTCCTCTGGGACGTGATCGACGGCGTGCCGCACCTCGGCGGCGCCCCGTTCAATCTCGCCGCACACGCCGCCAAGTGCGGCCTCCGCGCGGCCATCGTCTCGGCCGTCGGATGCGACGACCTCGGCCGTCGCGCCGTCGCCGAAGCCCGTCGGCTTGGCGTCTTGACCGACTTCATCGCCGAACACCCGACCCTCCCCACCGGCACTGTCAACGTCACGCTCGACACGCGCGGCGTTCCGTCCTACGAGATCGTGAAGCCCGTCGCATGGGATGAAATCGATTGCGGCGCGCTCGGCGAGCGCGCCCTACCGGTAGGGGCCGACCGCCGGGCGGCCCGCGATTTGGATTGTTTATTTGTGAACAAGGATGCATCTCCCCGCGCCTTCTGCTTTGGGACGCTGGCGCAACGCTCACCGGTTTCGGCAGCGACGCTGGCCGACCTCTTGGCATCGCTGCCCGACTCGACGCTCGTCTTCTTCGACGTCAATCTCCGCCAGAACTTCTGGAGCCGCGAGCTTGTGGAGCGAGGTCTTGCGCGCACGGACATCCTGAAGGTAAACGACGAAGAGATGCGCGTGCTGGGCTTCAGGCCGGCCGCCCTCTTCGCGCGGTTCCCGCGCCTCTCGACCATCGTGGAGACGCGTGGTGCCGACGGATGCGCCGTATGGTGGCGGGGCGATGGTGGGGCGAGCCCTCCGGGCGAGCCGCAGCGGCTCGGCGGGGACGCCTCGCCCTACTTCACCAGCCCCGCGCTTCCCGACGGGCCTGTCGTTGATACCGTCGGCGCGGGCGACGCCTTTTCCGCCGCATTCCTCGCGGCCGTCCTGCGAGGCGAAAGCCTGCAATTCGCCGCCGAGACCGGCAACCGTCTCGCAGGCCGCGTCGCCGCCCGTCCCGGCGCCATCCCCCAAGATCTCTGACCCCGCCTTTCCCCCTTTCAACTTTTCACCCTTTCACCCTTTCAACCTTTCACCATCCCATGCTCGCCTGCCCCGATTGCCTTCCCTGTCTTGCCCGAAACGCCGTGGAACTCGCGCGGCGTTCCGCGCGCGGCGACGCCGCGCTCGAAGCGCGTATCGCATCCGAAGGGATGCGCATTCTCGCGGACGCAGCAGGCGAGGGCTTCGACCTTCCCCCGCCCTGCTATGCGCGGCGGCTCATCGACAACGCCCTCGCCTCGTGCGGGGGCGGCGTTCCCGATCCGTGGGCGTCGGAGAAGAACACTTCAACCGAACTTGCGCTGAAGCTGATGTCCCGGCTTGAAGAAGTCCCCGGCTGGGATGCCGAGAGTTTTGAAAGCCGCCTCAGACTCGCAGTCGCCGGGAACATCCTCGATTTCTCAATCTACGCGGACATCGACATCGCCGCGGCGATGGGGCAAATGGCGACGGCGTTCACAAAGCCGATTGACCTGGCGGCGGTTGACGCGCTGAAGCGGTGCATGGACGAGGCAAGGTCAATCCTCTGGATATTCGACAACTGCGGCGAGGCGGTCTTCGACAGGCTTCTCATGGAGCCGTATCGCAACAAGATCACGCTGGCCGTGCGTGGCAAGCCCGCATTCAACGACATGACCTGCGCGGAGTTGGCCGCAAGCGGCTATGCCGATGGTTTCGCAGCGGGAGGCGTCGTCTCAAACGATGACGGTGTGCCCGGGGTGGTGGACGAGACGTGCGGCGAGACGTCCCGGGCCGCGTTTGCGGCGGCGGACCTGGTCGTCGCGAAGGGGCAGGCGAACTTCGAGACGATGAACGAGCGTGCAGACAAGCCGATGGCTTTTCTCTTCCTTGCCAAGTGCCCCGTCGTCTGCCGCGCCGTCGGCGCCGAGCCGAAGACCATCCAGGTGCTGCTGCGCAATGTCGCGCGTTATCCGCGCCACTGTGCTACACTTAAATGCGACATTTAGGATTAACCAATGCAACTCAGGGAATCAGGACAAGTCCAAAGGGAGATTGACGCGCTTCCGCCCGGGGCGTTCATGGAGTTCGTCTACGGCGAGAACATGGCGGCGGACCGGAGCGGCCTTCCGGACGCCGAGTGCGAGGCCTGGTACGCCCGCCACCCCATCCTGCGCCGCTACGACGACGCCTTCCGCAGGGTCGTGCGCGAAATGCGCGAAACCGAGGTGGGCGACACGCCCGCCGTCTGGCTCGTGTACAACATGGGCGTGATCGTCAAGACGCGCGCCTCGCTCTTCTCCATCGACCTCTGCCACCGCCTCGCCCCGACGATTGCCGACGAACTCGACTTCGCCATAATCACGCACAACCACCTGGACCACTACACGCGCGAGTTCTACCGGGCCATGGACCGCCGCCACAAGACGGTATTCCAGAACTTCGAGTGCAACTACGGCGCGGCGCTCAACATCGTGGACGGCAAGCTCGCCGGGACGCTCGGCGGCTATACGCACGGCGAGGCCGGATACTGCGTAGGGGACGTGGCCATCCGCACCTACGTGACCGACCACAACCCGATCCTGCGCCAGTTCACGATGCCGGCCGAGGTGACCGTCGGCGACTTCACGATCCTGCACAGCGGCGACACGCACAACGTCCAGGACATCCATCCTGCGCACGAGCCCGACATCTGGATCCACCATGCCTGGTGCTGGGGCGCGTGCTTCGAGCGCAACGAATGGGCGTCATCCGAGACCGTGAGGGGCGTCCGCGCCTTCCACCCCAGGTGCGCCGTGGTCGCGCACTTCCAGGAGCTGAGCCACCGGTCGGGGGGGCGCGTTGGCTTCGACAGGGCGCGCGACCGCGTCGCAGCCGCCGAAGAGGAAGGCGTCCGCGCCATCGCCCCCTTCTGGGGCGACCGCATCGTGTAGGAAGGTCGAAGGTCGGAAGGTCGGAAGTCGGAAGTCGGAAGTCGGCAAGGGGCTGTCGAATGTCGGAGTTTCCCCTTTGACAGGATTTAGAGGCTTGACTAATGCCGTAGAACCATATATACTGCATTGCATGAAAACGACATTTGATATTCCTGACGATTTATACCGCGCCGTAAAATCCCGCAGCGCCGCCGATGGGCTGTCAGTTCGGAGCGTGACGATACTGCTGTATGGCGACTGGCTTTCGCGTCCGGGATGGATCCCATCGGCGCATGACAAGACTTCCGCCGGCCACAAGGAGTCCACGCACAACTTGCCCCCATGGTTTGCAATGGGTCGCGGACATGTGCGTAAAAATGCCGATGGCCCGCATGACTTGGAAGCGATGCGGGAGTCGATTGCAAACGGGATCGCCTCCGAATTCGCAAAAAGCGAGGCCAAGGCATGAATGCGGGACTTGATACCACGATTCTCGTGCGAATCATTTCAGGCTTGCCCGAGGGCCAGGCGGAAAGGGTCGCGCTTCGCCTTGCGGCAATCATTTCAGGTGGCGGCGTGTGCGAAGTCTCGGACATCGCAGTTGTCGAAGCCTATTACGCCCTCCAGCAATTCTACGGAATGACGAAAGCGGAAACCATAGACCATCTTAGGCGACTGTCCACCACTCCGGGTTTCCACTTTTCGCCGGAAACGTCCGCAGTTCTTCAAACGCCGCATTTGGAACGGGCAAATCCGGGATTCATCGACCGCGTTCTCGCGGCCGGATACCATTCACGTCAACTTGTCACTTTGTCTTGCGAAAAATCGTTTAAGAAGCTTCCTGACGCCGAAGTCGTTTGATCCTTCATCGGCGAATGTGAAGGCATGGGAAAGGAACATCATGAGCCTTGAATGGATTGCCGGCCCCTATGAAGTGCCTGCCGAGGACGACTACGCCGCCCATTTCGCGGATGCGCCCGCGCCGGTGCTGGGGCGCAGGTTCGACTTGCCCGACAAGCCGGTGGCGCGCGCCGTGTGGCGCATTGCGTCGCCCGGCATGCGCGACGCGTATGTGAACGGGACGCGCGTCACCGCGACGGCGCTGCCGCTCTGGACGGCCTACGACCGGCGCGTCCTGGAGGACGAATTCGACGTGGCGGCGCTCCTGCGACGTGGCGCCGAGAACTGCCTGGCGCTCGAACTCGGCAACGGCTGGTGGAACCCGCTGCCGATGAAGATGTGGGGGCGGTTCAACCTGCGCGAAACCCTCCCGCACGGGACGCCGTGCGTCCGCGCGACGCTCGACGTCGCCTTCTCCGACGGCACCGGCCTCCAAATCGTGACGGACGAATCGTGGAAGGCGGCCGACGGCCCCGTCCTGCGCAACAACATCTACCTCGGCGAGAGGCGCGACGCGCGGCGGGAGGGACGCGCTCCGTCGCGTCAGTGGGAGGGCCCGGCTCTGTCCGGGCCGGAATGGCGCCCGGCGCGCATCGCGCCAGACCCGCCCAAGGGCGAGGTGCTGCCTCGCGGCGAGACCCCGCCCGTCGTCATCTACGACCGCTGGCGGGCGAAAAGCGTCAGGGCCCT
>JAFWPM010000021.1 GCA_017509565.1 Kiritimatiellia bacterium
AGGGCGTGCCGCACGATGCGCCACAGGCGGCGCAACGCCCCGTGCCGCAAGCCGTTCCAGTCGATGCGCCTCAGTTTGCGCCTCGTGGAATCGAACCAGCCGCGCCGCAAGTCTTTACGCACGATGCGCCGCAGGCGGCGCAACGCCCCGTGCCGCAAGCCGTTCCAGTCGATGCGCCTCAGATTGCGCCTCGTGGAATCGAACCAGCCGCGCCGCAAGTCTTTACGCACGATGCGCCACAGGCGGCGCAATACGTGGGTGGATCTGGCAACCCCGACGCTGTTCTCCGTTCCCAGGTGGCGATTGAGCCTGATGCAAGGCGCGTGACGCCGGATGTTTCCCGGGCCTCACGCCCGGCGCAGGAAAATCCGCTCGCTTCGGCCGTGGCCGCCAATGCCCAGCCTCACGCGCAGGCCCTCTTCGCCGGGGCGCCCATCGCGGAGGACCCCGCAGTCGCGCCCGTCCGCACGGCCTCCATTGTCGAGACGGTCAACGCCGTCTCCGAGGCCATCGTCGCCGAAATCGCCGCGACGCCGGCGATCGTCAGGGGAGAAGGCGAGGTCCGGATAAAGCTCAGGCCCACTGTCCTTGGCGGCAGCGAAATACTGCTCTCGGCAAGGGACGGGGCGCTTTCGGTCGAAATCACCCCCGCGACGCCAGAGGCGGCGCGCATGGCGGCGGCGGCCCTGCCGCGACTCGAAGAGGCGCTGGCGGCACATGCCCACTCGTTCAATCGCGTTGCCGTCTCGCTGGCTTCCCAAAAGGAAAGGAATAAACGATGAAACCTCTTGAAATACTCGCGGCGCTTCCGGCTTTCGCAAAGGCGGAGCCAGATTCGATTATAGGCTCACCGGCCTTTTCGATGCGATGCCGCCTTGGCGATGCCGTTGTTTCGGTTCGCCCGGCCGACATCGCGCCGGCATCGGATGACATCCTCCCCCTTTCCGTGACTTTCGGCGACGAGCCGCACACGCTCGGAATAGCGCGTTCCCCGCGTTTCCCCGAATTGGACAAAATATGGGATGCCCGCGCCGACGTACCCGCGCCAATCCTCCTCGCTCTTGTCGAGCGCGAGTGCGGGCCCTTGCTCCAAATGCTTGAAAATGCCGTCAGGAAGCAGCTGAGGCTCATCGGGGTGATGTCCGGGGAAGGTTTGGAAGTTCCCAAGGCTGGAAGTTTGGCTTTGGAACTTTTCAATTCTCCAACACTCCAGCCCCCCAGCCCTCCAATCCTCCGGTTCACCCTTACGCGCAGCGATGCGGTCGTCTCCGCCTTCGGCGTATTGCGGAACATCGATCTGGCCCATGAATC
This sequence comes from Kiritimatiellia bacterium, assembly GCA_017509565.1. Lineage (GTDB taxonomy): Bacteria > Verrucomicrobiota > Kiritimatiellia > RFP12 > JAAYLN01 > RGIG5952. The sequence goes on from JAFWPM010000021.1 coordinate 1,312, forward strand.
GATCCGTTCCGTGAATCTTCCGTGCGAGTGCGAATACGCCGCCGTCGCCGTGGCCGAATCCGACTTCGCCGCCCTTGAGCCCGGCGACGCGGTACTGATGCCGGAACTTGGGGAGTCCTCCCCGACGCTTGTCGTTGACGGACGCTTCGCCATCGACGGAAACGGCGTGTCGCCGTACCCCGGCGACGCCCTTGCGCATGTGCGCGAGGCAGTGACGCGCGAAATCTCCCTTGGCGAGGTATTCGACGCCACTGAGGGGAATCCGCCCAAGGTCGAAGGCCTGAAGGCGGATGCCCGCAATCCACCGCTTCGCCTGATGTTTCGCGGCCAAACCGTCGCGACGGGCTGGCTCGACCGCGTCGGCGGCCAGCTGGCACTGATCATAGGGTAGCCGACCATCAAACTCTTAGCCACAAAGAACGCATAGAACACAAAGAATTTCAAGACACCTTTGCGCCATTTGCGTCCTCTGCGGCAGAAAAAACCTCAACCCCTCAAACCTACAAACTCCCAAATCCTAAGCCACAAAGAACACATAGATTTTCAAGACACTTTGCGTCCTCTGCGGCTGAAAACCCTCAAACCCTCAAACCCTCAAACCTGTCCTCGTCCATGTTCCAGACCAATCCATTTGCGTTGATTGTCCTATTTGTAGGGCTCTCGCTTTTGCCGTTTGTTGCGATGGTCGCGACGAGCTATCTTAAGATAGTGGTCGTAATGTCGCTGATCCGCAATGCGCTAGGCATCCAGTCCATACCCCCGAACATGGTGGTCAACGCCCTGGCCATGGTTCTGTCGTTCTACATCATGGCGCCCGTGGCGCAGGAGTCTTGGAACATCGCGCAGTCGCAAATCGCAAGCCGGCAGGCCGCAAGTCAAACCTCCCCGGCAACCCAGCTGCCCCCCGGGCCTGCGACAGTGGGACTTGAGACCTTCGACATCCAGGCGGCCGCCGAACCGTTCCGCGAATGGCTTTCCGCGCACACGGCCCCGCGCGAACGGGCGTTTTTCGTCCAGACTGCCGAAACGATCTGGGGAAAGGAGGACCAGCCGGCCGTCGTCGATCCCGAAAGCTTTTACATACTGCTCCCGTCGTTCTGCGTATCTGAACTGACGAAGGCCTTTGAAATCGGGTTCCTAGTCTACTTGCCATTCATCGCCATTGACATAATCGTCTCGAACATCCTTCTGGCGATGGGCATGATGATGGTGTCGCCGGTCACGATTTCGCTTCCGTTCAAGCTCCTTCTGTTCGTGATGGTGAACGGGTGGACGCTGCTCATCCAGGGACTTGTAAGGGGGTATGCGATATGAGCCACGCGCAACTTCTCGACTATGCACAGACCTGCCTTCTGCTGGTTCTGCGCGTTTCATTGATCCCGATAATAGTGGCGACGGTGATAGGCATACTGGTCTCGCTTCTCCAGGCCCTTACGCAGATACAGGAGCAGACGCTTGGCTTCGCCGTGAAGCTCATCGCGATCTCCCTCACGCTCCTCGCCTGCGCCTCCTGGATGGGCTCGTCGCTTCTCCTCTACACGCAGGACATCTTCACCCACTTCGCGCTGCTGCGCTGACAATGCCATAGAGCCCGAACCCTTCAACCTTTTAACTCCCGGTAGGATGCCCTACATCGAATTCCACAGATGGATACTTGCGGCAGTCCTCGCGATGGCGAGGGTTGGCGGCGCCTTCGCCATCTGCCCGGCGCTCACGGAGTCGATGATCCCCGGAGTGGCGCGGCGCGCGGCGACCTTCGCCTTCGCGTGGATCGCCATCCCATTCATACATGCGGGAATGCCGCCGGGTGAGCCGAATGTCCTGGCCTTCTCCTTCCTGGCCTTCAGGGAGGCGCTGATTGGGTTCTTCCTCGGGTTCTTCGCGGCGATTCCATTTTGGGTTGCCGAGAACGTCGGCAATTTCATCGACAACCAGCGCGGCGCCACCATGGGCGAAGTCTACTCGCCGCTATCCGGCGCCCAGGTTTCGACGCTCGGCATTTTCTTCACGCAGATTGTCTCCACGCTCTTCTTCGTCGGCGGGGCGATTTTCATCTTCCTCGGCGCAATATATTCGAGCTATTCCGTCTGGCCAGTCTTTGGCGGTGGCATATCGTTTGCGCCGGGTGCGCCGGCGCAGATTCTCGGCACGCTTGACGGAATGCTCCGCACCACAGTGGTGATCGCCGCGCCCATCATCATCATCATGTTCCTGGCCACGATAGGGCTGGGGCTTGTCAACCGCACCGCGCCGCAGCTCAACGTGTTCTTCCTGTCGATGCCGATCAAGTCTGCGCTTGGCATCGCGATGCTTGTGATTTACCTGCCGTTCGTCATGGACATGCTCATCTATTCGAGGGAGGATGCCATCGTCGGCCCGCTCCGCAAGCTCCTCGGCGGCTGATGATGGCCGGCCCCGTCAGGCCCGACCCAAAAAAAGGCCCTTCTCCAGATTGTGTGGGTGATCAACCCAGCATTGACCCTAAATGTTGCAGTTATTGTGCCGGACAACATAATGGCAGTATGGCACATGGGAGGGACGCGCTTGTCGCGTCGGCCTTATTCGTGGTCGCGACAAGCGCGACCCTCCCGAAATGATACCGACAGAAACCCTGGCCAGCACAATAAAGTCTCGCACAGAGTCACAGAAGTACGGAGAACATTGGAAAGGGCTTTTAATGCCCTTGAAGTCGCAGGCGGGGTCTCACCTCAGTGGTGTATTGCAAATGGGAGCCATGCGCATCCATAAAACTCTCAATCTCTGCGCGTCCGTGCCTCCGCGTAAGAAAGTCTGTTCGGGTCAACTGCGATTTTTAGGTTGACATGTGCGAAAGTTCTCAAACGCTCACTGTTCATTGGACAACAATGTCATAGACGATCTTACCCACACAAATGGGAGAAGAACCAA
>JAFWPM010000181.1 GCA_017509565.1 Kiritimatiellia bacterium
CGCGACGCTCTCCTTCGTCCCCTCCGCGCGCGGCGCCTTCGCCGCGGCGCGCGACTTCCGCGACGTCGCGGGCTACGAGCGCAGCCCCGCGTGGCGCGAGGCCGCCACGCGCATGTGCCTCGACCAGTGGGGCGGCGGATACGCCAGGACGATCGCCGGGCTCGAAAAGGCCGCCAAATACGGCGTCACGAACGCCGTGTTCGTGCGCCACGGCTGGCAGCGCTGGGGGTTCGACTACCGCCTCCCGGAAATCTGGCCCGCCGGCGGCGCCGTGGACGGCTTCCTCGCCATGGTCGCCGCCGCGAAGCGCCTCGGCATGCTTTTCGTCCCGCACGACAACTACCTCGACCACTACCCGGACGCCGCGGGCTTTTCCTACGACACCATCGTCTTCGACGCCGACGGCGCCCCGCACAGGGCGTGGCTCAACCGCCGCAAGATGGCGCAGAGCTACCGGTGGGCGCCGGACGCCTTCCTGCCCGCGCTCCGCGCCAACGCCGCCGCGCTGCGCGACGCCTTCGCGCCCGACGGCATCTTCATCGACGTCTTCGCGAACCTCGCCCCCTGGGACTGGTTCGACCGCGCCGGACGCTTCCATCCGAAAACCGAAACCGCCGCCGCCTGGGGCGAGGCCTTCGACGAATACCGCCGCATCCTCGGCGGCAAGGGCGTCGCGATCTCCGAAACCGGCCACGACGCCCTCGTCGGCCACCTCGACGCCGGACAGGCCGACCACTTCACCGCCGCCGCGTGGATGTCCTCGAAGGAGTACGCCGACGCCGAGCGCGTCCCGTGGCAGGACATCGTCACGCACGGCTCGTTCGTGCTCTACGGCGGCGGCCTCGGCTTGCGCTACGCCTCCAACAGCCACGCCCGCGGCGGCGACGGCGCGAAAGGATCCGGCAGCGACGGCTACCTCTGCACCACCGTCGTCGGCGGGCGCACCCCGATGTGCGACATGGAGCCCTTCGACCCGCGCGCCGTCACGACCTGGTGGCTCCTCGGCGACGTCTCACGCGCCCTCGCGCTCGCCGACTTCGAGTCGTTCGAATTCGCCGGCTCCATCCACCGCCAGCGCTCGGTCTTCTCCGACGGCTCGCAGGTCTGGGTGAACCGACCGGGGAATCTCGCCCTTCCGGGCGAGGCACTCTGTTCCGTGCCCGGCGCGGGAGCGCCGGGGTGCGCGGCGGCGCCTCGGGCGGAACCCTGGATTCTCCCGAACGGCCTCACCCTTCCCGCCGACGGCTTCTACGCCGAGACGCCCGGCGCCTGCGCCGGCATCGTCTCCATCGACGGCCGCCGTTGCGCCTTCGCGCAATCCGGTGCCGCCGTCTTTGTCGACGGTCGTCCCGACCGCCGCGACGGCACCGGCCCCGCCGATGCCAGGAACGCGAAGGCCCTCGCCGACTTCTCGCAGATACCCCGCTTCGATGCGCGGGCTAAAGCCCGCCGCTCCGATGAAGGCCTCCTACATCCTGATGCGCAGGCTCTGCCCTGCGCGATTAAAACCGACGGAGCCTTCCGCCTTACCCGCGACGGCGGCAACGCGCTGCTCCTCACGCCGGTTCCCGGCATGGGCCGCCACTTCCGCGCGGAAATCGACCTCAACGCTGGTTTTGCGTCCGGCGCGGACGCGCCGGGGTGCCCAACCGTCGTCGCCGTCGAGCCCGTCGAGCCCGCGCTCGACGCCGCATGGCCGGCGTGGAGGCGGGAAGGCACCGTCCTGTCGCTCTCCGTCGATTCCAAGGCCTTCGCCTACCGGATTGTCCTCAAGTGAGGGCGCGCCCTCGCCCGCGCGACGCAGCTTGCGCTCGCGGCGGGCATTTTGTATAATCTCTGGTAGGTGATTCCAATGTTCAAGAGTGTAAAAGACCAAATTTGGTTTTTCGACTGCGAATGGGTGCCCGACCCGAAGGCCGGGCGTCTGCTCTACGGCCTGCCCAGAGACATGGCCGACGACGCCGTCGTCGCGGAGATGTGGCGGCGCGGCGGCGCGACCGAGGACAACCCGCAGCCATTCCTCAAAACCAACCTCTGCCGAATTGTCTCAATTGCGGCGCTCATGCGGAAAGTCGTGCCGCCGGAGCAGAACGACGGCATTGGCGTGAAGCTGCACCTGCTGTGGCTCCCGCGCGAGACAAGCAACCCCGAAAGCAACTCGGAGTCCGCCCTGATATCAACGTTCCTGGGTGCGGTCGGCAAGTTCAAGCCGCAGCTTGTCGGCTTCAACTCCCGCGCGTCCGACCTCAGGATACTTTTCCAGCGCGCAGTCGTGTGCGGAGTCCAGGCACCTGAGTTCTGCCACAGGCCGGACAAGCCCTGGGACGGCGTTGACTATTTCGCCAAGGACAACGACTGGTCCGTCGACCTAATGGACTCCCTTGGCGGCTGGGGAGGCGGCAGGCCGCCGTCCCTCAACGAAATCGCAGTCCTATCCGGCATTCCGGGCAAGATGGATGTCTGCGGCGACGACGTCGCCGGGATGTGGCTTTCAGGCCGCTGGCGCGAGATTGTGCAGTACAACTGCTACGACGCCCTGACGACCTATCTTGTCTGGATGCGCATGGCGCATGTGGGCGGATTCCTCTCGGCCGACGCCTACGAGGAGGAGCAGATGGCCCTCAACAACATGTTGCTTGAGGAGGCCGAAAAACCGGGCATGGAATTTCTGAACAGGTACATTGACGAGTGGAACCGCCTCCAGGAGGAAACGGCAAATGGCTGAAGAAGCGCACAACCACGACAGGCGTCCAGACTGGGACTCCTACTTCATGATGATCGCCCATGTTGTGAAACTGCGGTCGAATTGCTCGCGGCGCATGGTGGCGGCGGTGATAGTCAAGGACAGGCGCATAATCGCGACTGGCTACAACGGGACGCCGCGCGGGGTGAGAAACTGCTTCGACGGTCGCTGCCCGCGCTGCGCCGGTACGGCGCCATCGGGCAGCAACCTCGACGAATGCATCTGCTCCCATGCCGAGGAGAACGCGATCGTGCAGTCCGCCTACCATGGGATATCGACGAAGGACGCCACCATATACGTGACGCTGAACCCGTGCCTGACCTGCGCCAAGATGATAATCAATTCGGGGATCAGGGAGGTCGTCTACGACGAGGAGTACCGCTTCTCCGCGCAGACCAAGGAGCTTTTGGAGGAAGGCGGCGTAATCTGCCGCAAGTTCTCCGGGATCCGCCTTGACGCCATGCTGCCGGGGGGGCGGCCATGAAACAGCGCATATTGCTTTGCATAGCCGTGGCGGCCGGTCTGTTCGCGGCCTTCCTCACCCGCCAGTACATGGTCGGCAAGGACCGCGAGGTGGAGCGCGAGATGGCGCGCCTGGCGCGCCGCTACCAGCGCATAGCGGTCGTCACGGTCGCGCGCGACCTCCCCGCGGGGAGTGTGATCCAGACGGCCGACATCGGATCGGTGGAGGTCGTCGAGGCCCAGATGCGTTCCGACAGGATCGCGCAGGAGGACTGGCGCCTGGTCATTGGGCGCAAGGCGCTGCACCGCCTGGACAAGGGGGCGCCGCTGTTCTGGACGGACATCGAGGGCGGGGCGCCGGGGCAGGGGCGCCTTTCCCAGGATGTCAAGGAGACTATGCGCGCCATATCGATAAACGTTTCCGGCGCGGCGGCCGTCAGCGGAATGGTGCGCCCGAACGACCATGTGGACGTTATTGGCACATTCACCTTCCCGTCGAAGGACCGCCCCGAAGAGATGGAGCTGGTGACGCTGACCATTGTCCAGGACGTCACCGTCCTCGCGACGGGCACCGAGACTTCAAAGAACCAGACTGGAAACCAGTCCAGGGCCTCGTCGTATGGGACTGTCACGCTGGAGGTGACGCCGCGCGAGGCGGAGATGCTGGTCTTTGCGGAGCAGATAAAGGGACGACTGGTCCTGGCGCTGCGCAACCCGTCCGACGTCCACTACGAGCGCGAACTGCCCCGCGTGGACTTCGACAGGATAGAGTCGGAAATCGAAAGCCTCAACCTCTACAGGCAGCGGACGCTGCTCAGAAAGCGCGAGTAGCGACGGCGGCCATGCCCCCCGGCGTGGCCGTTTTGGTATAATGGAAGGCAAATGCCGGCACCAGCAGATGAATGCAAATTTGACGTAGGGGTCTTCGAAGGACCCCTTGATTTGCTTTTGTACCTCATCCGCCGCGACGAGCTGGACATCTACGACATCCCCATCGAGAAGATTACTCGCCAGTACATGGAGTACCTTGAGGGAATGAAGCGGATGGACATCGATGTCGCCGGCGAGTTCATCGTCATGGCCGCGACGCTTATGCTCATCAAGAGCAGGACGCTGCTGCCAGTCGAGCGCCGCGACGGCGCCGACGACGAGGAGGACGACGACCCGCGCCTGGACCTGGTGCGGCAGCTTGTCGAATACAAGAAGTTCAAGGACGCCTCCGGCATGCTGATGGAGCGCGAGGCCAATCAGGCCGAGTGCTATCTTGCGGGCGGCGAGGTGGTCATTGGCGATGCGGAGGGGGCGGACGCCGGCCTCCGGCTCGCCGACATCTCGCTCCTTGATCTTGTGAAGGCCTTCGACGAGCTTCTGAAGAACCGCCCGGTCGCCCCGATCAACCACCTGAAGCCCGTGGTTTGGAGCGTCCCGGACAAGATTTCCAAGATAATGGGCCGTGCCGGCGAGGGCGGCGTGTTCGCCTTCACGTCGCTTCTCGACGACGACTCCCCGCGCGGGGAGATCATCGTGACCTTCCTTGCGCTCCTGGAGCTTGTGCGCCAGCATAGGGTCACGGCGCGGCAGGATGGCGAATTCGCCGAGATTCTGATAGAGCGCGGCGAGTCTTACTACGATCCGGTGGCGACGGCCCCGGTCGCCGAGGGGGCATGACATGGGCAATGAAGTCGCAGGAGGCGGCGCGGCTGCGTCCGCCGCCGCAGAGGAAGTCCTTGCAAGCATGGCCGCGGCCGCGAGCCTGCGGCAGGTTGTCGGGGCGCTGGTTTTCTCCAACCCCGCGCCGATTACGGCCGAGGCGATACGCAATTCAATCAGGGGCCGCCAGCTTGAGCCGGGCGAATCCAACCCTTTCGCCAAGATTTCCGTCAAGGACGTCGAAGCCGCCCTTGATGAAATCGCGCAGGACCTCCATCGCCTGGAACTTGGAATAGACCTAGTCGAGGTCGCGGGCGGATGGCGCTACCAGACGCAGGCCGGGTGCGGCCGCTGGGTCAGGGCGCTTCTCAAGGCCGACAAGCCGGCGCGCCTTTCCAAGTCGGCGCTGGAGACGCTTGCGATAATCGCCTACCGCCAGCCAATATCGCGTTCCGAAATCGAGGGCATCCGCGGCGTGGCGGTTGACCATGTCGTCCGCGCCCTGACGGAGATGCACCTCATCAGGACAACCGGGCGGAGCGACCTCCCCGGGAAGCCGTTCCTCTATGGCACCACGCCCCTCTTCCTTGAACACTTCGGGCTGAAAAGCCTTGAGGAGCTGAGCGAACTGGATCCGACGCTTGGCGCGGAGCCGGACGCCGACCGGCCCCAGCACACCAGGCGCGGCGGCAGGGCCGCCAATGCGCGGGACAAGGAGACGGCCCAGTTGCTTTGATCCCCGGCGCACCAGGGGCTGTCCCGGGCGCCTCCCCGCCTACGGGGTTTCGATTTCCGCCTCGTCGTCGCGGTGAATCCGGTCGAGGCGGTCCGGGTAGAGGTAGCGCAGCCCGGAGCGCGGGCGACCATGGCGGCGGCAAACCCATCCTGCGCCGTCGGCGAACCTGTTTCCCGAAAATTCCGCGCATCCGGCCCAGTCGTTGAAGAGGCGCGCCGTGACGTTTTTCGAGCGGCCGAATACATTGCCCCGGATCGCGAAGCCGGGCGTCGGCACGGTGGTGTCGTAGAACATCAGGTGCGCGGCATTCGGGTTCCACCTCTGGGCGTGGCCCCAGCCGAATCCGGCGTCGCGGAAGTCGTTGCCATCCAGCGTGACATCCTCTGCGATCCCACCCGCCCCCTGGTGCCAGAATTCGTAGGAGTACTCGCATTCGGAAACCCTGTTGCCGCGCCAGGCGACGCGGCGCTGGATCGATCCCGGCTCGTTGGTCTGGTTGGTGATGCCGGCGTCCCAGCACTGGCGGACGGCGCAATTCTCCACCGCGACATCCTGCGCGCCGCCCCAGAACTCTATGCCGTTGCCGTAGCGGACTCCGTTGCCAAGGTCGTCCATGTAGAGATAGCCGCCGCCAATCCACGAGACGTCGCAGTCGCGTATCGCAATGCGCTCGACCCCGCCGCCGCCGAAGCCGTGAGCGGCGGCGTACCGGATGGCCAGGCCGTCGTATTCAATGTCGTGGGCGCATGGCTCGTCTATGGCGTTTAGCTTTCGCGCCATTTCGATTTCCCCCCAGCGCGACGCAGGGCTGCCGCTTACGGAGCGGAGTATTACAGCGCCAGACCCAGGATCGAACGTGAAGTCGCCGTCTTGCAGCAGTTCGGAGGCGGAGCCGCGCTTGAAGAGGCAGCCGCGGCGCCAGGCAGCCGCGTCCGGCGCCTCTGCCGGTGACACGATGATGTTGCCGATGTCGGTCGGAAGCCCCGTGTCGAAGCGCCACAGTTCGCCGCCAATGTGGCGCCAGCCGTCGGCGTCCGTCGCGTCGAGGCTCGGCTGGATGACCGGCGCCGGGCCTTCCCCGAATGCGCCGTACCGTATAGGGTGGCCGGGTATGCCAGACTGGACGCGCAGCTGGCCGCGCCAGACCCCGCCGCGCCTGAAGAGCACCGTCGCGCCCGGGGACAGCTCGAGGGCGTTGACGTCGTCAAGCGGCGTTGCTGGCTCGATTTTGTACACGGCGCAAGTGGGCTTGCGCCCGTATGCCGCCTTGGCGATCGCCCTTGCCTCGTCTGGCAGCCGCCCCGCCGGGAATTTAGCGATTCCAGCTTCGACCACGACCTGTGGATTTTCACGTTCAGATGTTTTCATTGGGAGTATAGGGGTGCCCGTGTGCCACGGGGTCGCCATCTTTCACATTGGACCCTGCCTTCCACCGAGCATCCTGCGCTTGGATTCCCCGCCAGGGTGGTATGGCAGGAACTCTACGGTGACGCCCGGCCCAACCAGACGGAGAAGCGCTGCGCGGTCGGCGGGAGAGTCGTTCACGCCCGGAATGCACGGCACCCTTACGGCGAAGGGCACCCCGGATGAGCGCAGCCATGCGTAGTTGTCCAGGACGAGCGCCAGGTCGCCGCCGCAGATGCGCCGGAATTCGCCGGGGTCGTGGTGCTTGATGTCCTGGTATACGAAATCCATGCGCGAGATCGCGGCGCGGTAGTCCGGCGCGTCGGCGTGCCCGCTGGTCTCAATGGCGCAGGACACGCCGGCGGCGCGGAGTATGTCCGCCACCTCGCAGAGAAAGGTGGCTTGCGCAAGCGGCTCCCCGCCCGAAAATGTCACGCCACCGCCGCTCTGGGCCATGATGTCCGCGTTGCGCAGCAGTTCGTCCGCCAGGGCGCCGGACTCCCAGTCCTCGCCGCAGACTGCCGTTGAGCCGTCTGCCCGGGTCATCGTCTGGATTTCACTGCTAAGCCCCTCCGGATTGTGGCACCAGGGACAGCGCAACGGGCAGCCCTTGAGGAAAACCGTTGTCCTGATTCCTGGGCCGTCGTGCAGCGTGAATTCGCGTATTTCGAAGATTCGCCCGGTCATGGCGTCTGTGTCGGATGGTGGGTGCGCGCGCGGGTGTTTGGCGCTGGCCGCCACATGCGCACACGGCCCTCTACGATGCCGCGAGTTCCACGCGGCGGATGATCTGGTCCTGGAATTCGCGGTCAAGTTCGACGAAGTAGCCGCTCCAGCCCCAGACTCTGACGATGAGGTGGCGGTGCCTTTCAGGATGCTCCTGCGCGTCCTTGAGAGTTGCCCTGTCAATCGCGTTGATCTGGAGCTGGTGTCCGCCGCGCATGACGAAGAACCGCACGAGGTCGGCCACCTTGTCGACCCCATCGGCCATCGCAAAGGCCGAGTCGTGGATCTCAATTGTAAGCGGCCCACCGTTGCAGACCAGGCCGAGATCCGGCTCGGTGAAGCTGCGGATGACCGAGACAGGCCCCTTGACGGGGACGTCGAGCGAAGGCGCCCAGTTGGCGGGGAAGGGATGGCCGGAGAGCCGTCCGTCCGGCGAGGCGGGGATTTCGCGGGCGTGCCAGACGTAGTACATGGCCGAGCCGGTGCCCGGGCGGAAGATGCCGCCCCTGTCGTTGCGCCTGCCGTCAAAGGCGTGGCCCCAGAAGTCAATCGCGCGCTTGGCGATTTCGTCGACGCGCGGGTCGGCGTTCCCCATCTTCGGCGCGGCCTTGGCGGCGGCGAGGATGTCGGGGCGGCCGGCGAAATCGGTGTCTAGCAGGCCGACGAGCCCAGCGAGCGAGACGGCCTTCTTTTCGAAGACCAGCTCCCGTACTGCGGCCAGCGAATCGACCGCGACAGGAATGCCTGTCCCGTGGATGCCGAAGTTGTTGTATTTCGCCCCTGCGGATATGTCGCGCGCGCGGCCTATGCAGCCGTCTGACAGTATGGAGACGAAGGGGCCGGGGAGTATCTCGACATGGCGGTATTTGGCGACAAGGGCGTCGGCGCGGCGCTGGACCTCGGCGAGAAACGCGGACTCCACCCCTTCGTATGTCAGCGGGGGGCGCGCATCCTGGCTCGCCGCGTCGCCTTTGGGAGGCCGCCCGTCGCGGACAAGCCCCCTCAGCGCGGCGTCAAGCGACCCCGGGAAGGATACCGCGTCGATGTTGTCGATGTCCATCCCGCAGCCGGGGATTATGAACTCCCAGCATGCGGCGACGGTGTAGTTCCGGGCATCTTCTGGCGCGTATCCCCAGCGCTCCAGGGCGGGGATTACAACGTCGTCATTCGCATACTGCGGAAAGCCGAGGCCCTTGGCGGTGAGTTCGGTGCCAAGGCGGTAGATTTCCCGTGGGGTGTCCCTGCCTACGCGCAGGTTGATTTTAGGATCGACGAGTTTGAGTTCGCCGCAGGCCTTCAGGCAAAGGCGCGAAAGGGCGTTGAATGCAGGGGCGCCGTCCGGCGTCACGCCGCCAAGCATGACGCTCTGCCCGTTGTCGCCCTGCTGGACGCCGATGTAGAGGTCGCTGTCGCGGTTGCAGGCGATGAAGAACTCTTCGATAAGTTCGAGCGCGCCGTCGTCGTCGAGGCGGCCGGAGGAGAGGTCCGCCTCGTAGTAGGGGAGCAGCGTCTGGTCGAGGCGGCCCAGCCCGCAGTGGTATTCGCCCTCGCACCACATCGCGAAGTGGAGTATGCGGAGCGACTGGAGGGCCTCGTGGAGCGTCCTGGCGCCGAAGCGCGGGACGCGTGAAAGCGTTTCCGCGATTTCCGCGAGACCGCGCTTCTCGGCGGCGGCGCGGTATTTTTCGACGAGCTCCAGTACGGCCTCGGCCGACAGCATCGCGTTTTCGCAGAATTCGACTCCCTCCCGGTCGCCCTCGGCGCGGGCCTTCACAAGGCGCGCCCCAAGCTCTTCCAGGCGGGCGCCGAGACCGTCGCGGATTGTCGGCGCGAAGTCCGCCGTGATGTTGAACACCACGCCCTTTTCGCCGAATGCCGTCCCGGCTGCGCGGCGCGCCTCCATCTCCGATTCCGTGTGAAGCTCCGGAATCTGGCGCACCGTGCGGGTGAAGGCGATGCGCTCCCCATCCAGAAAGGCAGGCGATTCGCCCTCGGCGCGCAGCATTTCCCGGAGACCCGCGCTGGCGCGCGCCATGTCGCCCGTGCCTTCGGCTACGAAGCGGGAGAGTAGCCGCGACCAGTCCGCATCGTGGCGCAGCGCGTCCTGCCGGCGGTCGAAAGTGAAGTCAAGAAGAGCCTTTATGCGTGGTGTCATGCAGGGAATTATACCTCAATGTGACGCGAAACGCACAAATGGCATGACAACTTTTCAACTTCCGGCCTTCGACTTTTCCGCTCACATATCCACCGAGACGGCGTTGACCGGCATCCCGGGGAAGACCTTGTGGGTCCCGCGCGTGACAATTGTCTCGCCGGCGGCGAGCCCGTCGCTGACGAACTCCAGCTCCGCCGTTGTCCCCGCAGTGGTAATGTCGCGGCGCTGCGGAATCCCGTCGGCGCCGATTACGTAGACGAAGTCGCCCTTGCCGCTGTGGATTACGGACGTTGTTGGAACGGCGATCTGCCGGGAGGCCTCCCTTGCCGCCACGGTGACCTTGACCGACATCCCGGCCAGAAGCGCGCCGTCCGGGTTGCCGAGCGCGTAGTATACGGTGACCGTGTCGGTCGAGGCGTTGGCCGTGTTCTCGACAAAATCGAACACGGGTTCCACCGGATACTCGGATCCGTCTGACAATATGATCTTGACCGCGAACTTGTCGCGCAGTCCGGCCTCGCCCCCGTAGATCGCCGCGAAGTCCCTGGCGCTCATCGAGAAGGCCAGGCGCATCGGGTCGGTGCGGACGATGGTGGTCATGGCGCCGGATGCCGTGGAGACGTAGTTGCCTATGGTCGCCCTGTTTAGGCCAATCCTGCCAGGAATCGGCGCGACTACAGAGCAGTGCGCGAGATTGTCTTCGGCCGCGACCAGCGCCGCCTCTGCGGCCGCAAGGGCCGCGTCGGCCGAGTTCTTCGCGCTGGCGGCGGAGTCCATGTCGTCGTCGCTCGCAACCTTCTTTTCAAAGAGGGCCTTGGTGCGGTCGAATGTCTTGCCTGCGTATTCGGCATTGGCCCTGGCCTGGGCGACGGTTGCGCGTGACGAGGCAGCGGCGGACTCGTATTTTACCTTGTCAATCGTGTAGAGAATGTCGCCCTCCTTGACATAGGCGCCTTCCTTGAAGTGAACCGCCTTGATTTCGCCGGCCACCTGTGGAATTATGGCTACGGTCTCCCGCGCTATCACGTGCCCGTTGTATTTGCGAACGGCGATGTGCTCGACGGCCTTGGCGGTCGATGTCCCGACGGTCATCGCCGGCGCCTGCCCGAAGGAAGCGGCGGCGCAAATGGTCATTGCGGCGGCTGCCGCTGTGGATTTGAACTGGGATTTGGTCATTGTCTTTTCCTTGCTGAAGTGAAAATGGCGGCCTTGCCGGCCGATTGTGTGCTAGATGGCCCCTGCGGCCTTGGTTTCAAGATACTGCTCCCAGCGCTGTTTCAGCGCAAGGTGTATTTGCGAAAGGACTTTGCCGAAGGTCGCGATATCCTCCGGCGTGGCGTCAATCTGATTGTAGATGCTGCCGAGAAGCGAGTTGTAGATTTCCTGGTATTCGGAAAGAATCTCGTTGCCCCTCTTGGAAATGCGGATGATTGTGGAACGGCGGTCGTCCGGATCCGTCCTGCGTTCCAGGACACCTATCGACACGAGGCGGTCTATGGCCTGCGACGCGGCGGCGGCCGTGATGTCCAACTCGTAGGCTAGCTGCTTTACGCGGATCGTGGCTCCGGCGTGTGAGACAATATGTCCGAAAATCTTTATTTGGTTGAAGGTGAGGCGGTTTAAGCAGACGTCAACCTCTTCCGCCGTCTTGCTCGATACGGTTTTCTTGGCAACTAGGGAAAAAAGCCTTGAGGAAAAGCTGAGATTGGTGCAGTCCCTCTCAAGTTGCGCGGCAGCCGCCGCTTGCGAAAATTTCCCTCCGTTCATTAAAGTCTCCTAAATGCGTAAACCAATTTCGTAGAATAATGATACCAAAAAGCATGCTTAATTGTCAATGCGGATTAACAAAGGAAATCCGGAACGTCCGCATGTTTCGAGGCCCATTTTCAGGTTGCCCCATGTGCGGCGGCGTTATCGGCTGAGCCGGAAGCGAATTGAAATTCTGGCCGACGACGGAACTGCCGTGCGGCCAACCATGGCGGGGGAGAACCTCGCCTTGAGGGCGGCGCGGACGGCGGCGGCATCGAGTTCCGGGAAGCCGCTTGAACCGGCAATCTCCGCCGAGGAGACATGGCCGCGGACATCAATTTCCAGAAGCAGGGCGACATCGCCCTCCTCGCGGCGCAGTCGCGATTCCTTGGGGTATTCAGGGCGGATTTCCCTTAGAGGCCGCGGCGGGGCGTCCACGCGCGCCTGCTCCACAGCGCTTGGTTGGTCAGGCTCGGGAGGCGCCTCCCGAGGTTCCTGCGGCTCTTCCATTGGCTCTGACTCTTCCATTGGCTCTGGCTTATCCGTGCTTTCCTGATCCTCTTTCCTTTCCATGCTTTCCATGCTTTCCGTGTTTTCCGTGTTTTCCAGACTCTCCTGCTCCTCCATGCTCTCATTCTTTTCCGTGCTTTCGGTGCTTTCCGTGGTCTCTAGTTTTTCCAGACTCTCCTGGCTCTCCTTCTCCTCCAAGCTCTCATTCTTTTCGGCGTTTTCCGTGGCCTCCAGTCTTTCCTGCTCCTTAATGTTTTCGGTGCTTTCCAGGCTCTCCGTGTTTTCCCGTGCTTCCGCCGTGTTGTCTGCAAAGGATAACTCGACGGCGCCGACATCAAGGCTTGGTGCGACGGGGCTTGGCGCATGTGCCAGAATGGCCGCAATCGCCGCGGCGACTGCGGCGTGTGCGGCAAGTGAAATCAGAAGCGCCGTCGCGAAGTTCCTCATTTCCCGCTGGCGCCTGAAACCTGCACTGTAATCTTATCAACGCCCGCCCGGCGCAAATCCGAAAGCAGGCCAACGCCAGTGCCGAGCGAAGCGGCCCTGTCGCCGGCGATTATCACGGGGGGGCAGGGGTCGGTGGACGCCAGCCTTGCGACCTGCGCGACAAGTGCCTCGCGCCGCATGGGGGCCCCGTCCAGCTGTAGGGAGTCGTCTGGCAGGATTGTGA
>JAFWPM010000182.1 GCA_017509565.1 Kiritimatiellia bacterium
CTCAAGCGCAATGGCATAGAAACTGGTAATAATCATCAGATCCGTCATGGAAGCCTTGCCGCGCCCCCCGCAAGCACGGTGAACTGGAACGGGATATTCAAAGCACAACTGATCAACTTTATCTGTGCCCTTTTCGCCAAGGCACTTTTCAAGAAGTTCCTGGGCATCCGGATTAAGCTGCTTCCCTTCAAAAGTCTTCCCGCTTGCCCTCCAGAACTGAACTAGCGGCAATGAGGATGTTGTTTCGCTATGTAGCGAATGAGTTGCTGCAAATATGCTTACGACATTCTCCCACAAATGCGTCTTGTCCGGGTTCCCGTAGATGTATTCCATGGTTTTCTCCTATTCCTTCACAAAAACGCCTTCATTTTACCACAGTGTCGATGGCAATGCCACCGAAATCGAATTGATAAATGGCCTCGTAGCGCAGGGCGGCGAAAATCCTGCCCCGAACACTCTGGAAGCGCCGCTCGACGTCGGCCGCGTTCGTGATGGGGACGGAGACGATCAGGAACTTCATGTTCCGCAGCTTGAGTGTTTCCGCCCAGTGGCGAAGATCGGCCTTGAACTGCTCCATCTTTTCGATGTGACGGGCGTCTTTCGCGTCGAAGAAGAGCTGGTAGACCAGGACGGGAACGGCGCCGTTCCCAATGTCGGCCTTGCAGCAGGCCGAAGCCGCGCGATGGAGGAACTGGTACGAGACGTCCATGCATTCCGCGAAGAAGGCATCGTCGTCCACGAGTCCCGTGCATCCGGCCTGCCGGATGTGGCCGAACCACGCGCGAAGGACATTGCGAAGATAGGTCTTGCGGGAGTCGGGCGTCCAATGGCCGCCGACCTTCTCGGCCATTTTCACCGCCATCCATTCGCCAATCGTCTGATCCCGGCCCTTGACGTATTCGGTGAACTTGCCCTCAATGGCCATCTGGACGCCGGGGGCGATGACCATGATGTCCGTCATCGACGGGCTGCCAATGGGCTTGCCGTCACGGACGGCCTCGGTCGGGAACTCGAAGAACTTGAGCGCCGACGCGGGGTCGAAGCCGGGCAGGTGCGGGGCGAATACATCCTGTATCTGCGCGAGGTGCCCGGGCCGCCAGAAGTCGGCAAGCGGGATGGAACTCGTCTTGCACGAATTCACCCGCGTCCGTCGCAGTTCTGCCAGCACCTCCGCGTAGCTTCCCTTGGGAAAACCGAAGAAATACTCCATTTCCTCGTTGCTGTTCTTTGCTTCTTTGATTCGCTCAATTCTATCTCTTTTCATAGCGACTTTTGGAAGCACAATCCGTGCCAAGGCGAAAAATGGTCCAAAATCGGGCTATTTCGGGCCGAGGGATGGTAAAGGCTTGATCTTACCGGTCAGATATTGACCGACACGCGCCGGCATCCCAGTCGCTCCCACGGGAAGAGGGGGCCGGGGTCGCGCTTGCGGCCGGGGGCGATGTCGGAGTGGCCGACGATGTGGCGGATGGCGTGGCGGCTTTTGATTCCGGAGCAGAGTGCGACGAGGGCGGCGATCTGGGGCTCGGGATACGCCTCAGTGCCGTCGTTCACGAGTTCGATGCCGATGGAGGCCGAATTGCAGTCCTCGATGCCGTCCCAAAAGCTCCTGCCGGCGTGCCAGGCGCGCTTGGACTCATCGACCAGCCGGTAGACGGTGCCGTCGCGGTCGACGACCCAGTGGGAGCTGACGCGCTTCTCCGCGGCGGGGTCGCACAGGATGCGCAAGGCCTGTTCGCAGGTCTTCGTCTCGGTGTAGTGGACGACTATCATCGAGACGGGGAGCTTCCGCTCGTCGAAGTTCGGCGAGGGACGGTCTATGATTTCCCGCATCCCGTTCCCTTTCATTGGCCTCCCATCGCAACCCGGCCCACATGCGTGCCACCGCGCCGCCGGATCAGAGGTACTTCCGGGCCGTGTTCCGGCTGACGCCGAGCGCTTCGGCGGCGCGGGTGAGGTTGCGGTCGCATTTTTCGAACACGCGGCGGACGTGAAGCCGCGTCGCGGCTTCCAGGTCGTCGGGGGCGCCGGCATCGCCCGGCCCCGACGCGGCCCCTTCCGCCTTTGCCGGCAGGAGGTCCGCGTTCATCTCCTTGTGCTCGCGCATCAGGCTGTCGAAGTCGTTCTCCTCAAGAGCCGTGGCACGGTCGAGGATGTTGACGAGTTCCCGGACGTTGCCTGGGTAGTCGTAGTCCATCAGGGCGGCGATCTGCCCGCCGTTCAGCACGCGTCCCCCATGGAACCTGCGCCACCAGGCATTGGCGATGAGCGGGATGTCGTCCTTGTGCTCGCGTAGCGAAGGTGTCCGAAGCTGCACGACGTTGAGTCGCTGGTAGAGGTCGGCGCGGAACTTGCCGTCGCGGACAAGCGCCGGAAGGTTGCGGTTGGTCGCCGTGACGAGGCGCACGTCGCACGCCAGCTCCTCGCGTCCGCCGACGCGCGTGAAACGTCCGCCCTCAAGGACGCGCAGCAGCAGCGCCTGGACTTCAATCGGCATTTCGCCTATCTCGTCCAGGAAGAGCGTCCCGCCGTCCGCCATCGAGAAAAGCCCGTCGGTCCGCGCTATGGCGTTCGTGAAGGCCCCCTTTTCGTGGCCGAAGAAACGGTCTTCAAGCAGTTCCTTCGCGACGCTGGCGCAGTTGAATGCCACGAAGGGCATTTCGCGGCGCGGGCTCTTCATGTGGATTTGCAGGGCGACGGTCTCCTTGCCGGTCCCGCTCTCGCCGAGAATGAGCACGCGCGCGTGGTCGTGGGCCGCGACGCTGTTGATGCGCGCCTGCAGGGAGGCGATCGCTTGGCTCTTCCCAACCAGCTCGCGACCGCCGTAGCGCTCGTAGTGGGCGACGGCGCCCTTGACGGACGGCTCCCACGCCGCCTGGAGAATCCCGCGCGCGATGTAGCGGACAGCCGTGGAGAAGAGCTTTTCGTCCTGATAGTTGCGGTAGGCGTAGCCAGCCGCCTCCACCAGCTTGAAGTAGGGGCGGAAATCCGCCGGGACCCGGCCCCGCTCCTGGGTGAGCGGCGCGAACTGGGCGACGTCCACGCCGAATGCCTCGCCCGTCGCGACGAGAAGCGAGTCTTCGCAAACGTGGACGTCGAGGACGCCGTCCAGCGCCGGCGCGACGGACTCCGGCAGCGGGATGACGCTGACCCATTCGACCATGACGCCTTTTCCCTTAAGTTTCGAAAGCGCGTCCGCAAGCCTCGCGGGGTCGGCGGTCAGCCCTATGCCGAGGATGGAAATCATGCCCCATTTCGGTACGCCGCGCTCCCCCGCCAGGCCGGACAGGAATTCCGGCAGGCGGCGCTGGCTCATGCCGCGCACGTCGGCGTTGAAGTCAAGCGCCTTGAGCGCCGCCGCGGCCGAGATGACATATTGCATGTATCCCCAGCCTGTCAGTATCAGTCTTCCTCCATGTTTCATTTGCGGTTCTCCTTTGCGGAATGTCCTTGCTTCCCGGCTGCTTCCGGACAAGCCCCGGGCTTGCGGCTGTCGTTCATGGCAGCGTCAGCGCCGGCGCGTCCGGGGCAGGGGAGATGTAGCCGATTTTTTCCACGAGGGCCCGGCCCTCCGGCGACCTGAGGAAGCCGGCGAGGCGCGCGACGTCGCCCGTCGGCGACCCAACCGTCGTCAGGTATGCGTCGGTCACGAACGGATATGTGCCGTTGCGGATGTTCTCCGGCGTCGGCTCCACGCCGTCGATCGCCAGAAGGCGCACCTTCCTCGCCGACAGGAGCGTGGTCGCATAGTACCTGAAGGAAAATCCAAGCGCCCCGCGGTGGTTCCTGTATTCCGCGACGTCGCGGAAAATGTCGCCCATGCCCCCCAGCCGGTCCTCCTCGATGGGCGGCATGATGGGGGTGTCCCCCATGATGCGCTCAAGTGTCGTCTGGCTTCCGCTGTTCTTGTTGCGCTGGAATGGCATCAGTTTGGCATTGAAGTCTACGCCGACGTCGCGCCATGTGGTGGCTTGCCCCGAATATATGGCGCGGATTTGGTCCGAGGTCAGGTTCCGAACGGGGTTGTCGGCGTGGACGAAAAAGACGAAGGCGTCGCGCGCAATCGGGGTCAGTTGGAAGTGCGCCCCGGCCGCGCGGGCATCCGCGATTTGCGCGTCGGATGGCTTGAGGCTCAGCGCGGCATCGCGGCGGGTGTCGCCGTCTTCGGGCCTCGTCAGGAAGAAAAAGAGGCTGTCGGAACCAGTGTTGACGATGCTGCGCTTCGTCCTGCCGTATGCCTCGCGCGTGGACAGGGCCTGGATTGCCGCGCCGGCAATTGGGTAGAGGGCGTAGGCCGTGGCGATGCGCGGGACGCCATCCTTGAAATGGAATTCAGCGGGCGCATCGCATGTCGGCAGAAGATTTCCCCTCCTGAAGGGTTCGTAGCTTCCATAGGGGACGCTGTACGGGTTTTCCCTGATCCGCGGGAGTCGTCCGGAAACTGCCCAGCATCCAACTGAATGGCATGCCACCAAAAGAATGGCGCCGAAAACCAGGGCTGAGCCGATGCGGTTCGGCAGACGCCATTTCAGCGCCCATGAGATGACAATGCAAAATGCCCCGACTGTGCCGGTCACGAGCGCCCAGGTGTGAAGCGCGCGGTGCAATGAACCGATGGATATCGTTATCATTCCAATAAAGAAGGCGAAGGCAATGGCGGCGCAGAGCAGCAGTGCCGCAATGCCGACGAAAATGCGCTGGCCCGCAGTGCGTTTTGGTTGCATGGCCGTCAGAGTCCCTGGAGGGTTTCGGCGATGGCGCGGACGACTTTTTCTGGTGGCGGCTCGCGTCCGGGGTCTGCGATTTTCGTTTCTGCGGCAATGCGGCGCCCTGCTGTTTTGCCGTCCGCAGCCGTTTCGAAGAGGTCGGCCTTGAACGCGAAGAACCAGCCGCCTTCGCGCTTCTCAACACGGAAGGTTTCAATCCAGCACTCGACGAGAGCGGCGGCCTTGCCGCGAGGCGCCATCGACGCGTCGAACACGAGCGCGCCTGGGCGCTCGGCCGAGAGGCGTTCGCGCAGGCGCCCCGCCACTATGGCTTCGGCCGGCGTCGCTAACTCCCAGCCTGCGACCGGGGCCGAGCGCCCGGTGGCGACATCGACCGCCCGCAGGATGCGCCCTGCGGCCTCGGGTGCCGCCCGGACCTTCCCTACGGCGACGGCTTCGCCGTCCCCGGCGTTCGCCGGAGTCGCCTCCGTGGCGGGCGCGGGCGCGTCGGGGATTTCGTATCTCGGGACGGGGTGGTGGCGCTGGACGAAGGCGCATCCCGGAAGGAGCGCGAGCGATAGAGCGGCCAGGAATGCGGTGGCGGCGTGGTGCGTCTTTTTCATTTCAGCGAGTCCCTTTCCTTGCCTTTCAGGAGAATTGACGGGTCGGCGCGCAGCTCCGCCGCGAGGGCGGAGATTTCCTCGGCGGCGCGCGCCAGGTTGTCGGCGACATCATTGATAGGTGCCGCAAGCGACGCGGCGGTCTCGCCGGCCTTTGACGCCGCGTCGGCCGCGGCCGACAGCGCGGCGCGCCCCTGCGGGCCAAGTTCGGCGATCGCGGCCGTCGCCTCCGCCACAAGGTTGGATGCTCCTGAGACGAGGTCTGGCAGCGCGGAGGCGGCGGGCAGCGCGGCGCGCAGGATGGCGTCGGCGTCGGCCAGCGTGTTCGTGGCCAGCGTCAGCGTCGCCGGGACCCCGGCCAGCCCCTTTTCAATGGTGTTTATCGCGCCGGTCGCTGTGTCCGCAAGTATGGTCGTCCGCACGGTGAGGTTGGTCACGGCGTCCTTTATCTGCGACAGGGAGTGTATCTCCTGCGACATCGTCTGCAGGACGTCCGTAAGGGTCTTGGCGATGCTGGGCGCCGACGGGATGTACTGGTATTTCGGCTCCCAGTTGAATGGGATGTCGCCCTTGGCGGGGTGCCCGTAGTCGAGGTCGATGTAGGAGAGCCCCGTGATGCCCTGGCTCTTCACGTAGACGTGCAGCCCGTCGGCGACTTCGCTGCGGATGAACTCCGCGAAGGCGTCTGTGTCCTCCACGCCGGTGATGTCAATGGCGAAGACGACGCGGGCGTATCGCTTTGTCCGGCGCTCGACATCCGAATCGCCCTCGTAGCCGTAAGTGTTGGCGGCGATGTCCACGTCCTTGACGTTGCCTATCTGTATGCCGCGGAACTTCACCGCCGACCCTTCCGAAACGCCCTGGACGGCCTCCTCGATGTAGGTTTCGAAAATCGCCTCCTTGCGGCTCGCCGCCTTTTTTCCGGAGAGCGCCGCTACTCCCGCCGCCAGGACGATGGAGGCGATCGCGAATGCTCCTATTTTTGCGTATGCTGATTTTTTCATCGTTCCACCTGTCTTGGGGCCGGGGTGCGGTTGAAGAAGGCGCGGACCGCCTCGTGCGGGCTGCCGTCGCGCAACGCGGCCGGCGCGCCCTCGTCGAGCGCGGAATGGGTCTCGCGGTCGAAGAACACCGCGCGGTCGGCTATGGCGAAGATGCTGGCCAGCTCGTGCGAGACCATAACGACCGTCATGCGGCGCCTGTCGCGTATTTCCAGAATGAGCTCGTCGAGGCCGGCCGAGGTAACGGGGTCGAGGCCGGCCGATGGCTCGTCGAGGAAGAGGATGTCGGGGTCGAGCACGAGCGCCCGCGCGATGGCGGCGCGCTTCTGCATGCCGCCCGAAATCTGCGAGGGGTAGTGCCCGGCGAAGGCGGCGAGGCCGACGGCCTCCAGCTTCTCCATGCAGATTTCGTCGATCTCGCGCTGCGGCCGCGCCGGAAGCGTCTCGAACGGGATCGCGCAGTTTTCCATCAGCGTCTTCGAGCCGAAGAGCGCGCCGTTCTGGAACATCACTCCGATTCTGCGCAGAAGCGGCGGCGACTCGTCCGGCTCAACGCCGGCCTGCACGAAGGTTTCGCCAAAGAACCTGACACGGCCGCGCAGCGGGGGCTGGAGCCCAACGAGGGTGCGCATGACCGTGCTCTTGCCGCAGCCGGAACCGCCCAGGAGAACGAAAATCTCGCCCTGCGCGATTTTCAGGTTTACGTTCCGCTGCACCGCGTAGCCGCCGTATCCGGTATCCAGCCCTTCCGTCTCAAGCGCAAACGCGCGGGCGCCGTCCCTTGCCTGTTCCGCCGCCATGCTACGCCCCCCTTGCGCTCAGAATGAGCGCGAAAATGCCATCCATGGCTATGAAAAGGACGAGCGACGACACCACCGCCTTTGTCGTGGCCTTGCCCACGGCGTCGGCGCCAAGGCCCGTGGAAAGGCCGCACCTGCATCCTGCGGCCGAAATCGCGATGCCGAAGACGACGCCCTTGGCAAGGCTCGTCACGAGGTCGGCGGGGGCGCAGAAGGAAAAGGCGTTGGTCAGGAAGACCTTGGCCGAATAGCCGAACATCGCGAGCGTCAGGTAGCCGCCCACGAGGCCCGCCAGGTCCGCGAAGAGCGACAGCAGGGGTAGCGCCAGCGCGCCTGCCACGATTCGCGGGAGGACCAGGTAGCCGACGGGGTCAATGCCCATCGTGCGCATCGCCGAAATCTCGTCGTTGACAGTCATCGTGCCAATCTCCGCGGCGAAGGCGGAGGCCGAGCGCGCCGCGATCACGATGGCTGCGACGATGATGCCAAGCTCCTTGATCAGGGAAAGGCCGATTAGGTTCGCGACGTAGATCTCGGCGCCGAACTTGTTGAGCATGGCGGCCGACATGTAGGCGATGATGAAGCCGAGGAGGAAGCCGACGAGCATCGTCACTGGGACGGCCTCTGCGCCGGCCCGCATGAAGATGTCGGCGAAGCCTGGCAGGCGCGAGCGCATGTTGCGGGAGAAGCAGGCGCGCCAAACGGCGGCGGCGAGGCGTCCGCAGAACTCGAAAATTCCGCCGACCTCCCTGGCGAGCGAGACGATGGCAAAGCCCGTCCGCTCCGCAATGCTTCCGCTTTCCTTCTCCGTTGCCATATGCTCAAATGCAGATTACCGCGGCAGGCGCACTCTGCAGTCCATGCCGCGATGACGGGAAAATTATACCATATTGCGCGGGGCGCGGCTATTTTTGAAATATCAGCGCATTTGTTCATAATAAAAGACACCGAAATCGAGATGGCAAGAACCCTATTGTTCAAAAGGTAGGACACCGATAAGGTATTATGGAAGGATGAAGGCAACGATGTCATTCAAGGACAAACTAATTGATTACCGGAATCGGTATCGCAAATTGAAGGGCAATGAGACGAAGGGCAACTTTCTATCGCGCCTGACGGATACGTTTGGGTTTGATCGGAAGTATCTCATAAAGTTGCTCAACGGGCAACGAGACTTCAAGCCGCCCCGAGGGCGCGGCCGCACCTACGGTAAGGAAGTGGAGCGGCTGGCCCTAAAACTCAGGAAGGCGGCAGCCGACCCGTGCGCGCCATATTTCATCGAGATGCTGCCGCAGCTAGTCGCCGACTGGGAGGCGCTGAAGGGGCCACTTGACGGCGAGGTGCGCGGCAAGCTCCTCTCGGCGAGCGTCTCGACGGTGGCGCGGTGGTTTCGGAAACACCCGTCAAAGCGCATCC
>JAFWPM010000183.1 GCA_017509565.1 Kiritimatiellia bacterium
CCGTTCCCACGCCGGCTTCCGGGGGCCGCGTCGATTGGAGGCCGCCGCCTCCGGCGCGAGCTTTCGCTCAGGTTCGCGGCCTTCGCCCTCGCCGTTTTCCTGATGTCCCTCGCCGCCGCAATTCCCGCCGCCAGGGGAACATGACGCCAGTACGCCAACGCCATCATCGCGAACACCAAGCCATGCCACTCCCCGAATATGTCTGGTCCAAACCCGCGGCCCCCGTCGAGCCGCCCGACTTCGCGCGCCAGTTCGGCTTCACCAAGGAGCTGTGGGGGCTTGTGGCCGGACGCTTCCCGGAGGCCGCGTCCGGCGCCGAGGCCCTGCGGCGCCTTGTCGAACCACGCCTCGCGGACATCGCCAACCCATTTGACTTCCCGGGCGTCCGCTCCGCGGCGGAGGTGATTTCCGCCGCAATGGACCATGGCGGGGAAATCGTGATTTTCGGCGACTTCGACGCCGACGGCGTTACGGCCACCGCGATTATCTCGTCGGTGGTAGGCTCCCTCGGCGGACGTGTCCGGCCCTTCATCCCGTTCCGATCCGAGGGCTACGGGCTTACTGACGCCGCAGTCACAAGATGCCTCGCCGGCGGTGTCCCCGACGTGCTGGTCACAGTGGACTGCGGCATAACCGCCACGGAGTCCCTGCGCCGCCTCATCGACGCCGGCGCGCGGGTGGTCGTGACGGATCACCACCTTCCCGGCGATGCCGTCCTTCCGGACGAATGCGTCGCCGTCGCCCCCCACTTCGCGGGCGTCCCCGCCCCGCTGCGGCATCTCTGCGGCGCCGGCGTCGCCTTCACTCTGGCCGCCGGCCTTGTCCTCCTGCGCCTTCCCGAAAAGGACTCGGCCGGGATCTCGGCCCGCCGCGCCCTGTTCTCCTGGCTTGGCGCGCTTGCCGTCGCCACCGTCGCCGACGTCGTGCCGCTCGATGGCGAAAACCGGACAATCGTCTCACTCGGGCTGAAGGCCCTCAATTCGCGCCCCTCCACCGGCCTTCGCCAGCTGATGCTCGCGACAATGGACTCCGGCGACATCGACACCCGCACCATCGGATATGTGATTGCGCCGCACATCAATTCGGCCGGGCGCATGGCCGACGCCACCCTCGCCCTCGACTTGCTTCTCGCGGACGACCCGGACGTCGCGCGCAACCTTGCCGTGCGCCTGAAGCAGACTAACGCCCTGCGGAAAAGCGAGTGCGCGAGAATCGACGCCGAGGCGTCGGCCCAGGCGGAGTCGCGGGACATCTTTGACCCGGATGCCGATGGCGCCTTTGTCGGCGCTGCCGACAGCTGGCACCCTGGCGTCGTCGGCCTTGGCGCGGCCCGCATTTCCGAGAAGTACCGCCGCCCGGCGGCGCTTGTTTCATTCATGGGCGGGGAAATAGGGCGCGGCTCCGTCCGCGCGCCGGCCGGATACGATGTCCATGCCGCCCTTGAGGAGTGTTCCGGCCTGCTTGTCACATTCGGCGGCCATGAGTCCGCGGCGGGGCTGTCAGTAAGGCGCGGAGACCTTGACGCGTTCCGGAGGGCGTTCTCCGCCGCTTGCCTGCGCCAGGCCGGGGGGGTGTCCGCCGCGCCCGAACTTGAAATAGCCGGGCGTCTGGCTGTTCCCCGCATCGGCACCGGGCTCCTCGACGCCGTCGCAAGGCTCGCCCCGTTCGGGGAGGGCAACCAGGAGCCCGTTTTCGAAATCGCGAATGTCGCCGCCAAGGCCTCGATACTGGGCAGGACGGTGCCCAAGGGCCTTCGGCTCGCAATTTCGGACGACGGCGGCGCGACAATCGACGGGCTTTGGTTCGGGGCGCAGGATCTGCTCGATGAATTCCGGCGGCAGGGCCGCTGGGACTTCGCCGCCACGCTGCTGCCAGACGACTATTCGGGAATCCGTTCCGTCAAGCTGCGCATCGTTGACGCCCGGCCCGCGCGCTAGACCGGCGCCTTGGGCCGGCCTACTCGGCCTTCGCCTTTTCCCCGGCGGAGTTCGCGTCCCAGATGGCGCGCTGGTATTCGTTGGTCGGCGCGGGGGCCCACCCTTCCTTGACGGCCTTGAAGTATGGGACGCGGCGCTCGCGCTTTACGCCGAAGCGCCTCCACAGCGCGGCCATCTTCGCCATGTTCATCGGCTGTATGTAGGGATGGTTGTTGGCGTCGAGTTCCTCAAGCGTGTAGTAGGGCTGCATCATGTCGTTGTCCTGCGCTGAAAAGCCGATGCCGCCGATGAAGCCCATGGCGCGCCATATTTCCTTGGAAACCCGCATCTCCGGGGCGGACGGGTCTTCCTCGCGCTCCGCGCGCAGCCTGTCTGCGTTCACGATGCCGATGCGCTCCTCCGGGAAAACGGAGAGGGCCGGGAGGTCGGGGTCGCCCTCGATGACGGCGATTAGCATGAGCGGGGACTCTGCCGCCATTTTCGCGCGTGCGGCGGCCAGCGGGGCGGTCCCGTCGCGCGGTTCCTTCGCCACGCGCATTTCGAGCTTTGTCCCAAGCGTGTACAGGCGCGCGACTTCGTCGATGGTCTGCCGCGACTTGGCGCGCATGTCAACCACCATGGCCAACGGCCCTTCGGCGGGGAGATGCAGGAATCCGCCGGTTTTCTTGAGGACGCGCTCGTCGCGCGCCTTGAGCTGCTCAATCGTCCACTTCGAGTCCGGCGTCCACTTCTTGCCGGTAAACATGTCGTAGTATTCCTCCTGCGCGGCGGGCGGGGCCTCCCGGGGCTCTTCGCCCGCGGCTGCGGGCGCCGCCTCCTGGGCGAAGGCGATGACTGGCGCTATCGCGGCGAGCGCAAGCGCGAAGGGGGTCGATTTGTTCATGGCGTTCATTTCTCCTGATGATTGCAAAATGGGCCGGCGGCCTATTCGCCGAAAGCCTCGCGGACGCGCGGCGGCAGCCGGAGGGGCCTGTAGCCTTGCGACGCAAGGGCGTCGTCAAGCGCGGCCGCCTCGGCCTTCGCCTCGTCGATGCGCCCGTCGTTGTAGAGCATCATGACCTTCTTGAGGCTGCGGGCGCGTATCCGGCGCTCGGCCTGCACGAACGAGTTGATGTCGGCGACGAAGTCGTCGAAGTCGCCGCCCTCCTCGATGTAGGCGAGCGCGGCCGCCCGCATCTCCTCATACGCGGCGAGCTGCTCCAGCTCATGTTCCGTCTCGTCGCCAATCGGCACGTATTCCTTCGTGAGCATCGCGACGACGTCGTCCTTGTCGAGGCCTGTGAGGCAGGCCGGGATGAAGCTGCGGCCTTCGACGGACATGGCGAGGAAGTTGGCCTCGAAGGCGGTCTTGAAGAGCTGGCGCGGCGTGACGTCGCGGAAGTTGCCCTCGCTGTCGCACTCCCATGTCCGGCCGCCGGCGACGAGCATGCGCGGCTTGCCAGGCTCGGGCGGCGGGACGGTCATGACCTTTCCGTTCGGCAGGACCATCTGCCCCGGTTTGGGCATGTAGTCGTCGGGAACGTAGTCCGGGAGCCCTTCGCGCTTGGGCGCCGGCGCCGGCGCCGGTTCCGCTGCCTCCGCCGGCGCGGTGGCCGCCC
>JAFWPM010000184.1 GCA_017509565.1 Kiritimatiellia bacterium
AGGTGGAAGTGGTTGTCCATCACGCAGTAGTTCGCAACCTCAACGCCGGAGAACCGCTCCGCCCTCCCCAGTATCTTCAGGAACATCTCCTTGACCTCCGCGCCTCCCAGCAGGTACTTCTGCAACGCGCACCTGCTCATCACGTGGTAGTATGCCTCGCCGTCAACCTTTACTCTCGCACGCCTCATGTGTTATTGCCTCCATTTGAAGGGTGTCTCCCTTCAATTGTTAATAGTTTACACCGGGAAGGCACGGTTGTCAATAGATTATACGGGCAAAAAAAATGGCGGAGGGGGTGGGATTCGAACCCACGGTGGCCGTAAGACCACGCCTGATTTCGAGTCAGGTACGTTCAACCAGGCTCCGCCACCCCTCCGCGACTCCGCAAGAGCAGATAATTTATTCTACCAAAAAAAAGCATTTTTGCAAGGTTTGATTTTTGAAATTTTCAAATTTTCAATAACCATGCGCGTTTCCGGCGAAAATTTGATAAGATAGTTTCACTTGAAAGAGAGAGATAAACCATGGTTTCTGAAGCACGCATTAGGCAGGGTCTCGACAATGTTCTGGGCGGGACGGACTTTGACGTCGGCAAACGCATCAGCGGCAAGGTCCGCGACAGTTATCTGCTTTCCGGGGGCCGCCGCGCCCTAGTGACGACCGACCGCGTCTCGGCCTTCGACCGCATTCTCGGCACCATTCCATTCAAGGGGCAGGTACTCAACCAGATAGCGTCGTTCTGGTTCGACGCGACCAGGGACATCGTGCCAAACCACGTCATTTCCACCCCCGACCCTAACGTGATGGTCGTCTCGGAATGCGAACAGCTGCCGCTTGAATTTATAGTCCGCGGCTACATCACGGGCGTAACGTCCACCTCCGCCTGGATCAACTACGCGAAGGGCGCGCGCAACATCTGCGGCAACATCCTTCCGGACGGCCTCCGCAAGGACCAGAAGCTTGATCGCCCGATTCTGACGCCGACGACAAAGCACGAAGTCCACGACCGCAACATATCCCGCGAAGAGGCAATATCCGAAGGCCTCATCACGCCGGAACTCTTCGACGAGGCGGCGGACGTGTGCTTCAGGATGTTCGAGGCCGGCACAAGGGAGGCGGCAAAGCGCGGCCTCATCCTCGTGGACACGAAATACGAGCTCGGGATGCTGAACGGCAGGCTGGTGGTTTCCGACGAGATCCACACACCGGACTCGTCGCGCTACTGGTATGCCGACACCTACGAGGAGCTTTTCGCCAATGGCGAGCCGCAGCGCAAGCTCGACAAGGAGTACGTGCGAGAATGGCTTGCGGCCAGGGGATTCCGCGGCGAGGGCGAACCGCCGGCGCTTACGGACGACGTCCGCATAGAGGCCGCGCGCCGCTACATAACCGCCTACGAGCTCATCACCGGCAAGGACTTCGAGCCGGCCGAAGGGGAGATCGCGCCGCGTGTAGAGGCCGCCCTGAAGGCGCTTTGAAACAAACTG
This sequence comes from Kiritimatiellia bacterium, assembly GCA_017509565.1. Lineage (GTDB taxonomy): Bacteria > Verrucomicrobiota > Kiritimatiellia > RFP12 > JAAYLN01 > RGIG5952. The sequence goes on from JAFWPM010000184.1 coordinate 1,488, forward strand.
ATGCGGCCAACCGCAAACGACGACAACCAACAGAAGAGGAGCAACCAATGAAACGCGAAATCAACACGGCGCTACGCGCAGCGCGCGACGGCTTCACGCTTATCGAGCTACTGCTCGTAATAGCGATTCTCGGCATACTTGCGACGATTGTCGTGCCGAACATAGCCGGCAAGCCCGAGGAGGCCAAGATCACCGCGACCCGGTCCTCCATCGGCGGCATAATCACCGCCGTGCAGGCATACGAGCTATCCGCAGGCAAGATGCCGGAAAAGCTCGACGACCTCACAGTGGAGACGGAGACGCGCGCCGCCCTCATCGGCAAGTCCAAGCTCATCGACGCCTGGGGAACGCCCTACCAGTACACGAAGAAGACAAAATTCACCTTCGAAGTCCGCTCTGCCGGGCCCGACGGGCAGATGAACACGGAAGACGACATTTTCGACACCAACAGCGGCAACTAGGCACCGTGTCCCCCTTCCCCGCAAAGGCGCCGCGCGCGAGTCGGCCCCGGCGGCCGACCGGCTTCACGCTGATCGAGCTGCTGGTAGTTATCGCCATAATCCTGGCGCTGGCCGTGGCGGTTGTCCCGAACATAGGCGTAGGCATTTCGGGTACGCAGCTGTCCACCGCATCGCGAAGCGTCGTCCAGGCGGCCCGCTATGCGCGGACCATGGCCATTCTCCACCAGACCGAGACGGAGCTCGTCCTCGTCTCCGCGCCGGCCGATGGGGGCCGTTCCACGCGTCTGGCGGACGGGGATGGCGCCGGGACGGGGGGCGCGCGCATCGAAGTGAGGGTCGCGCAGACGCTGGGAGACGCGCCGGGGCCGCAGGGTGGCGAGCTGGAGTCGTCCGACGAGGAGCAGTCCGAAGGCGAAGCCGAAGCCGAGGACGCCGGCGCCGGAATCGGGGACGGACTGGCCGAGGCCGGTGACGGGGCGGCCTCAACCGGGGAGGCGCTCGGGGAGTTCGCCGAGCAAGTCCACTCCGTATTTCCATGCGGCGCGACGTACTTTGAATTCGTCGGATTCACCGACGACGAGGACGACGCGACGCCCTCGCCAGCCGCGGAATGGCGAGGTTCCGGCGACGGGCGCGGCGAAGAGGACGACGACGACGAGGCGGCAAGGACCCTCGCGTTCCGCTTTGACAGCGACGGCACGTGCCGGCCATTTGAAGTGGTTCTCAGGGACACGCCTGGAGCCGCGGGCGACGGGGGGATGTCGATGAAAATTTCAGTGGACGCCTGGGGGCGCGGCAAAATCGAGGGGCGCGACGATGACTGACAGGCGCACTCCATCTGCGAAAACCGCAAGGGGGGATGGCGGGGCGGGCTTCTCCCTAGTCGAAGTGCTGATAGCAACGGCCATTCTGTCCATCGGGCTGCTGAGCATCTTCTCAAGCATGTCCCCCGCCCTGGCCATGTTCTCGGCCTCGCGGCGCCTGCAGGAAGTGCAGTGGCTGATGGCCCTGGCGGAACTCAAGCATCCGATAGCGGCTTTCGACGAACTTGAGGACCTCGTGGTCGAAGAGGACGACGAACTCACATTCGGCGATGAAAAGCTTGGCGAGGGCTGCGTCTTTTCGCGGTCGATAGATGAAAAGGAAATCGACGAGGACGAGGAAATCGACGACGGGCTCTACACGATGCGCACCACAGTTGCCTGGGGCAAGGGCGACGATGAAAAAATCGAAATCGTAAGCCTCCTGTGGAAGAAGGATGCCGGGGGGTACAAGCCATGACATCCGGGCGCGGCTTCACGATGATTGAGCTGCTCATCTCGGTGGCGCTCACCGCGACGATTGTCGCGGCCGGGCTCCTCGCCTTCACGACCGCGACGAGCATCTGGCGAAACGGCACAGACACCGCGGACGCAATCCACCACGGCGACTACGTGATGGGGCAGATCGTATCGGCGCTGCGCTCGGCCTACTATCCCGACGCCACCGCCCCCTCAACGCGGCATGGCATGGTCCTGGAAAACGACGGGGACGAAGAGGAGGCCCACGACAAGCTCTCGTGGGTCAAGCTCGGCGCCGCGCTCGTCGGCGGCAAATCGGGGTTCGCCGACACGCCGCACAGAATCGAGCTATCGACGGTGGAGGAGGGCAAGTCGGACAAAGAGGGCTTCGCGGAGGGCGGGCTTGTGATACGTTCCTGGCGCCTTTCCGCCCAGACGGAGGACTTCGACCCGGCGGACAACGACGACGGGCGGGTGCGTGAAAAACTTCTCATGCCGGACGTCCTGGCGCTGGACTTCAAGGTACTAAACCCTGAAGGCAACCTGGAAAACGGGGAAGACCCGGACTTTTCCGAGGATGACCTGGACACGCTTCTCGACCGTTTCATAGACGAGGACTGGAAAGACGACTACACGAACCGGCTGCCATACATGGTCATGGCGACGCTCTACATCAAGCCCGCCCAGAAGGGCGAGGAACCGATTCCGCTCCGCCGCCTTGTGCGGATACCTGCCGCCCCGCTGTCATGGCGCGACAAGGGCGCCGCCGGCGGCGATGCCGGAACATCCGGCGACGAAGGCGAAGGGGATGGCAAAAAGCGGAACGGCGGCGACAGGGGCAACGGCGGCGGGCAGCGTCCGG
>JAFWPM010000185.1 GCA_017509565.1 Kiritimatiellia bacterium
GAGGGTGTGGGGGTGGATTTTGTCCCATATCCCCGCCCGCCTGGCCCCATCGACGACAATGGCCCAGAGGCGGTTTCGCGTCAGGGCCGCGCCGGTCTTTGCGGATAGGAAGAGGGCATTGTTCGAACCGTCGCCAAGGAGCGAGGGCCTCCCCTTTTCGAGATATGCGGCAATGGCGCGGACGGCGCGCTCGCCAATTGGGACCAGCCTCTCCTTGTCCCCCTTGCCGTGGCAGCGCAGGACGGCGTCAACCAGGTTGACGTCGCCGGTGGCAAGGGCCGTCAGCTCGGAGGCGCGGAGGCCGCAGGCGTACAGGAGCTCCATGATGGCGCGGTTGCGCAGTTCAATGGGCGATTCGCCGGAGTATGCCGCGACGAGGGCCGCGGTTTCGGCCTCGGTGGGGAAGCGCGGGAGGCGCCGGGCGGTTTTGGGCCGGTCGATGGCCTCGGTTGGATTGGAGTCCACGGCGCGTTCGTCGTAGAGCCAGCCGTAGAATGTCCGCAGGGCCATCAGCCGCCGCGCTAGTGTGGCGTCGGACAATCCGGAGCGGCGGCCGTCGGCCATGAAGTCCATGATGTCCCTGCGCGTCGCGGCGGTCAGCGGCCCGCCACCGTGCGCGGCGAGGAAATCGGCGAAATGCGCCAGGTCGTTGCCGTATGCCTCTCGGGTGTTTTCTGAAAGGCCAAGGGCGAGCGTGAGCTGCGAGGCGAAGGCCGCGATCTCGGCGGGCGGGGCGCTAGCGTCCGGTGGCTTCCCCTTTGAAGTCGTTGGCATCGTAGCCGATGTCCTTGATGGCGTGCTCGATGTTCTTGAGCCCGAGTTTCATGGAATCGTAGTTGACGGAAAGGATGCCGTTGGCGAATGTGGCTCCTGCGGCGTCGACGCCGTCTATCTTCGCGATCTCGGCGCGAATTGAATCCTGCGCGGCGGCCGTGGTCGCCTGCGGGACCCGTATGTCGGCGCGGCGGATGTCCCTCTGCCTGCATCCGGCGAGCAATGCGGCGGCGGAAAGCGCGGCCGCCAGGCATCTACTTTTCATTGTCTTCACCCTTCTCCTTGGTTTCGGGCTGGGCGTTGCCTCCCCCGTTCCCCTTGGTTTCGGGCTGGGCGGCGTCGTCCTGGTTCTTGTTCGCCTTCCTGCGCGCCTTCATCGCTGAGGCCATGTGCGATGCCCGCTTGAGGTAGGGCGACGCATTGGTGTCGGGGCGCGCATGGGAAATGATCGACTCCGGGGTGCCGTGTTCGAATGCGACGCAGCACTTGATGTTCTGGCAAAAGCCGAGAATCGCCTCCGGATCGAGGGGGATGTTCTGGATTTTAGCCATCTTCATGGATGTCTTGATGGCGTTCGGCTGCTTCAGCCAGCTGCAGCAGCAGGCGCGGCGCCCGCAGCACCCTATCCCGCCAATCTTGGAGGCGTAGTCGCGGTTGAAAAACGCGGAAGACTTGTTGCCGCGGATGAAAGCCTTCTGGATTTCGCGGAGGCCCGCCGGGGTGAGGGGTTCGCGGCGCTTTTCGGGGAGATCCGGCGTTGGCGGCGGGCAGGGCGGCCTTGGGGTGGCCGAGTCCATTTTCTCGTTTGTCATTTTGACGAACCTCCGAAGTCGATTCGGTCCAGCCAGTATGGGAAGACCGTTGAGTCCGGGAGATTGCGGGCTTCAAGCTGAATGGAGAGTTCCTCCACAGCCTCAATGTTGGCCAGCGCCGCGGAAAGCGGGATTCGCGACGCGCGCTCCCTAAGCGAATCGGCGAACTGGCTGTAGTGGATGGGGGCGGCGTCGCCGGCTGCGGCGATTGCCAGAATGTCGCGGAGCCAGCGCTGGAGGGTCGCGACAAGGACCGAGCGCTTCTGGCGGTAAAGCGAGGCGACGATGGCCTTTTCCTCGTCCTTGTCCACCTTTACGCCGCCCTCCTCGGTCGCATCGGCCTCGTTTCCGGCCTCCTCCTCGGCCTCGGCCTGCATTTTGGCGAGGATGGCGAGGATTGCCTGCGAGTAGGCATGTGCGGCGAATGGGCCGCGGTAGTCCATCGACGAAAGCAGTGCCATTAGCGGCTCGAAGTGCCTTGCCTCAAGCTCGGCCGGGGGGAGGGTCAGCGCCACCTCCTCGCAGCGCGAGACTATGGTGGGGAGCAGCGCCTGGGGGGTGTCGGTCAGGAGCAGCATCAGGGTTTCCGGTGGCGGCTCCTCAAGGGTTTTGAGCAGGGCGTTGGACGCGGCCTCGTTCATCCTGTCTGCAAATTCGATGATGCCGAACTTCCATCCTCCCAGGAGGGCCGTTTCGCCAAGCCAGGTCAGGAAGTAGGGGGGATCGAAGTCGTTGCGGTGTTCCGGCGGGCCGCGCCTCATCTGGTCAACGGAAATGATCCTGGACTTTTTCGCCGGCCGCAGCCAGAATGCGTCGGGGAAGGCCCCGGAGTCAATCTGGCGGCACGCGGCGCATTCCCCGCAGGGGGCGTTTTCCCCGCGGCAGGCCAGGAGCTTCATCGCGAACTTGGCGAAGTCGGCGCCCTCGGCGCGCGGCGGCGCGACGATGGTGTACGCATGGGCCATGCGGCCGGACGCCTTCGCGTGGCGTAGGAAATCCCTTGCTTCGGAAACCAGCATCAGGTGGCCTCCGGGGATGGGGCGCCGGCGGCGCGGTCGGGGAGGCTGTCGGAAAAGCGGCTTTCGATGGTTGCCCAAATCTCGGCCGCCGTTTCCGCCATGGGGCGCTCGGTTGAAATCCTGACGATCCTGCCTGGCTCCTCCATGGCGAGGTGTTCGAAGCCGTCGCGGACACGCCGGTGGAAGTCGTCCTTCTCGCGCTCGAAGCGGTCCGGGCCAATTTCGGAACCGTAGCGGACGCAAAGCCTGCTGTCGCGGGTGCCGGCGGAGACCTCAAGGAGGAAAGTCGCGTCGGGGGAGAGCCCGCCGGTCGCGAACCGCAGCATCGAGCGCAGCGTCGGGAGGTCGAAGCCCCTGCCGTAGCCCTGGTAGGCGAGCGTGGAGTCGGCGAAGCGGTCGCAGAGAACCCAGGCGCCGCGTTCGAGGGCGGGGCGGATTACGTTGCGGACGAGCTGCGCCCGGCTCGCGCAGAAGAGCAGGGCCTCGGCCTCGGGCGTGGGCGGTTCGCCCCCGGTGTCGAACTGGAGCATGCCGCGTATGGCCTCGCAGAGCGGCGTCCCGCCCGGTTCGCGGGCCAGGACCGTCTCGACGCCCATGGCCTGGAGGCGCTTTGCGAGCAGCGCCATGTGCGTTGTCTTCCCGCAGCCCTCGCCGCCCTCAAAGGATATGAAGCGCCCCTTCACAGTTTTGAGACCTTCTGGCCCTGCGGCGTGTCCTTGACCTCCCAGCCAAGGGCCTTGAGCTCGTCGCGGATGCGGTCGGATTCCGCCCAAGCCTTGGCCTTGCGGGCCGCCGCGCGGGCGTCGAGCAGGGCGGCGACTTCTTCGGGGATGTCGTTGCCGCCGGACTTTTTGCCGAAGAATATCAGGGATAGGACGGTGTCCATCTTCCTGAGGACCTCGACAATGGCCGCGCAGTCGGCCGCTGAAGCGGATTTGGCGTCAATTGCGGCATTCCCGTCGCGGACAAGCCGGAAGAGGGCGGCCAGCGCGTTGGGCATGTTGAGGTCTTCGGCGATCGAGGCGGAGAAGGCCTCCAGGGCCGAAGTGGCGAACTCCGGGGCTGTTTCGGCGGGTGCGGCGCCGGCGGCTGTTTCGGCGAGGCGCGCCGTGAAGGCGTCGATGCGCGAAAGGGATGCGCGCGCGGCGGCGAGCGCGTCGAAGGTGAAGTTCAGGGTCTGGCGGTAGTGGCCGTTCACGAGAACATAGCGGATCTCGCGGCCGCTCCAGCCCTTTGCCAGCAGGTCGCGGAGGGTGTAGAAGTTCCCGAGCGACTTCGACATCTTTTCGCCGTTGAGGCGGAGATGGGCGCAGTGCATCCACAGCCTGGCGAAGGGCTTGCCGGTGGCGGCCTCCGCCTGCGCCGTCTCGTTGGCGTGGTGGGGGAAGAGGTTGTCGATGCCGCCGGTGTGGATGTCGAAGGTCTCGCCGAGATACTTCATAGACATCGCGGAGCATTCGATGTGCCAGCCCGGGCGGCCGGGCCCCCAGGGCGAGTCCCAGACGACGTCGCCGTCGTCGTCGGAGTGGGCCTTCCACAGCGCGAAGTCGCCGACGGAAACCTTGTCGTATTCGTCCTGCGAAACGCGGGCGCCGCCCTGCATGCCCTCGATGTCGATGTGTGCGGGGTGGCCGTAGCCGGCGAACTTCGCGACGGAAAAGTAGACGGAGCCGTCGTCGGACTTGTATGCCAGCCCCTTCTCGAAAAGCCGCGATATGAGGGCGATCATTTCGGGGATGTGGTCGGTGGCGGCGGGGTACTTCGCGGCCGGGGTGATGCCGAGGGTCGCGATGTCCTCGAAGAAGGCCTTGATGTAGGGCCTCGTGTATTCCTTCAGCGGGATTCCGGCCGCCTTCGCGCCGCGGATCGTCTTGTCGTCCACGTCGGTCAGGTTCATGATCTGCGTCACGCGGTAGCCGGCGTAGGCCAGGGCGCGGTGCAGGATGTCCTCGAAGACGTATGCCCGGAAGTTGCCGACATGGGCGAAGTTGTAGACCGTCGGGCCGCAGGTGTACATCCTGGCCTCGCCCTCGTGCAGGGGCGAAAACGGGGTGAGCTCGCGTGTCGCGGTGTCGTAGAATTTCAGTTGCATTCTCAGTTCTTCCCAAAGGTGCGGAAGTATTCTATTGTCTTGGATAGGCCGACGGAGAGCGGGACTACGGGCTTCCAGCCGAGCAGTTCGGTGGCAAGCGCAATGTCGGGCTTGCGGCGCCTGGGGTCGTCCTGGGGCAGGGGGCGGTATACGATCCGCCCGTCCTTCTCGGGCAGGGCGGCTATCACGCGCTCGGCCAGCTCGCGGATCGTGTATTCCTCGGGGTTGCCGGTGTTGATGACCGGGGTTAGGAGCCTGTGGGCGGCGCAGAAGTCGGCGAGGGCCTTGCCATCGACCTCCATGTAGCGGCGGATCGCCTCGACGAGGTCGTCGACGTACTGGAAGGAGCGCGTCTGGCTGCCGTCGCCGTAGATCGTGATGGGTTCGCCGCGCAGGGTCTGCATGATGAAGTTCGAAATCACGCGGCCGTCCTGGGGATGCATGTTGGGGCCGTATGTGTTGAATATGCGCACCATGCGCACGTCGACGCCGTATTCGCAGTGGTAGTCGCGGGCCAGGGTTTCGGCCGCCCGCTTGCCCTCGTCGTAGCAGGAGCGCGTCCCGATGGTGTTTACGTTGCCCCAGTAGGACTCGCGCTGCGGGTGTTCGAGCGGGTCGCCGTAAATCTCCGACGTCGAGGTGTGGAGGACCTTGGCCTTGGTCTTGAGGGCCAGCTCGAGGACGTTCATCATGCCGATGAACGAGGTCTTGATCGTCTCAACGGGATTGCGCTGGTAGTGGATTGGCGAAGCCGGGCAGGCGAGGTTGTAGATCTCGTCGAACTGGCCCCAGAAGGGCTGGGTGACATCGTGGAGGATGAAGGTGAAGCGGCGGTTGTCGAGGAGGTCGTAGATGTTCGACTTGGTGCCGGTGAAGAGGTTGTCAAGGACCGTGACCTCGTAGTTCTCCGAAAGGAGGCGTTTGGCGAGGTGCGAGCCGATGAATCCCGCGCCACCGGTGATGAGTGCTTTTCTAATCATTTCGAGGTCTGTTTCTTTGTGTTGTGCGAATGCCGCAACAGACCTCACAAGCCCGACGCGGGAAATCGCCCAGCGTGAAGGGTGGTGGCGGCTGAGGGCCACGATCCCCCGACCTACGGATTATGATTCCGCTGCTCTACCAACTGAGCTAAGCCGCCGTGAAAATTTATGCATTAATTATACGGCAATGCCCCAAAATTTGCAAGCGAATTTTGTTTTGCGGCACTGGCGTCCAATTAAATTTCAGCGCGGAGGCGCGGGATGGGCAGGAGGTTCCTGAAACCTGACGGCGGGGTTGAGAAATGAGAAAAGCCGGGAAGAGCCGCGAAACGACGGGATTTTAGCGAAACGGACGAGAGATTTTGAAGTTGAGAAAACTACCGGCCGAATTGGGACGAAGCGTGGCAAATAATCAAGAAGTTGATAATCCAGCTTGAAAAACGAAGGCCCCCTGCAACGTGTTTGCAGGGGGCCTGAATCGTATAAAAAGGGCCGCTGCACGAGTCGTGCAACGGCCTTGAAGGGCTTTTTGCATGGACTAGGCAGGAACCCTCCCGACGTGGAGCTGGAGGGGGATGTCGCCGGCGTGGCGGACTGAGAGCATGGCGCCGTCGAGATGCCAGGACGCATCGGCGTCGAACGACAGCGGGCCGGACCATCCAAGGCGGCGAAGGAGCCGACGCCGGTGGGTGTCGAGCATCCTGAAGACCTGGAACGCCATGCCGCCTGTAATGTCCAGCCACCAGTCGCCGTTAGCCTGGGAGTACACCGGGTATCCGGCCTGGCGCATGACGCCGACGACGTAGGACAGGGCCGCGGCACGGGAGTCGATTGCCTCGGTGGCGAAAACCATGTCCGGGGTGGCCTCGCACTGCTTGAGCTCGATCACCTGCCTTGCGCACTGCTCTACGAGGTGCGCCATGCGGCGCTCCTCGCCGCTCGCGAAGCGAGCGGCCGCGCCCCAGTCGCCGGCGTCCACGGCGAGGCGGTACATCACGCGGTCGAAGCCGTCGGCGGAATCCACGTCGCGGGCGTGTTCGGCGCCGGCCTCCTCCATCATCACCTCGTGGCGGTACTTCTCGACGGCCTCGCGGCCGACGAGTCCCAGGGCGCTGGCGGCGCGCCCGACGGCGCGCCAGTAGGGCTTGAGCTGGGCCTTGGTCATGGCTCGCTCCTCTCTCCGGACCAGTCGCCGGTCTCGTCGATCCGGGCGGCGGCCCAGTCGGCGGTGTGCGTGGCGATGATCTGCGCGGGCCACTTGTCGAGCGCCGCGTCGAACTCGTCCAGGGCGCGGCCCTGGAGTCCGAACGCGCCCATGTGGTGGATGATGGCCGTGGCCTCGTCGGGCTCAAGATGAATGCCCAGATCGACCGTCGCGATCATCGCCGAGGCGAACCCGTGGCCGGGCCACTCGGGCTGGACGTAGCTGTAGGTCTTGCCGTCTTGGTTGAGCCGGTAGCACTTGCACTTGACGAGGTCGTGCAGCATGCCGACTACCCAGGGCGACTCCGCGCGTGACCACTCCACGCAGAGGGCGCGGGAGATGGACACGAGCCGCAGGGCCACATTGAGGGAGTGATCGTAGAGCCCGCCCGCGACCGCGAGGTGGTGGCCCTTGCTGGCCGGGGCGTCGAAATAGCCGATGTCGACCAATCGGGACATCTCGCGGATCGAGAGGCCCAGCTTGGCCTGCACGTTTTGCATCCTTCGGTCGATCATGGCTGTGTCGCCTCCTTTTCGGCTTTCCTGGCCTTGCGCGTGGCGTTGGCCTTGACGGCCGCGTCGTGGCGCTTTGCCGCCTTCATTTTCGCGGTCCGCTCCTCCCTGGCTTTATGCTCCGGAAGGGTGATGTAATCAATCCTGATGGATGTGACGCGCCCATCGTATGGCAACAGGTCCCACAGGCGCACAAGCAGCGGATCTTGCGGATCCGCGAAATCGAACCTGACAGTGCCGCCACCGACTTTGTCGGTTTTTGCCTTAGACATTGGGCTCCTCCTCCCTGGGCCAGCAGTCGGCGATGTCGAGGCGTATCGGACTGAAGTCGTCCTGGAGGCTGCCGCGCTCCTCTACGGAGAGGTAGCGCTTGCCTTTCTCCGTTGTCTGGGCCTGGCGCA
>JAFWPM010000186.1 GCA_017509565.1 Kiritimatiellia bacterium
CGTCCGCATCTTCCTCGCCGTGAGCGAGTCCGGGACCAACGTCAACTACGGCGCCAACTGCGCCATGCGCCTCCTCGGCTCCCCCGGCGCCGTCCCCAACGTGCTCCCGCTCCCCGCCGCCACCATCGACTTCGCCTCCGTCCGGGCGCTCAACGCCCCCTGGCTCGAGTCCTTCGAGGAGTCCGACCCCGTGTGGGAACGCGAAAAGTCCGGATACGCCACGTCCGCAGACCTCGCGGCGATAGAGGCGTCCGCATCGCTCGTCGGGCTGCTGCTCCAGGGCAGCAACGTCGTCGCTGAGGTCACCAACTACAACAGCCGCGTCCACGCTCCGGAACTGCGCCTCTTACAGCTAAACGAAAGCAACGAGTACTTTCAGGTTTGGTCCGAAAGCAACGGCCTCACGCGCACCCTCGACGCCGCGAAGGCCCACTCAGACACCAACACATGGGATCTGGCCGACTATGTAGATGAAACCTTCGCCCCCCGCGCTTGGTCACGGACCACATCCGGCCTCGGCGCGGACGCGCCAGACGGCTACACATGGATGTCCACGCCCTACACGGTCATCGCCGGTGGTCTGGAATATGAGAAGCACGTCACGAGCGGCGGCGCGATCTGGATCCTCAAGGCGAACGGCATGGCCGCCGACTTCCACGCGCAGACCAACAACACCGCCTACCTCGACCTGTCAAGCGCGGACGGAACGCCCGTCTTCCGCATCGAAAAAAGCGATTCCTATCTCGTCGGCGTCGATGTCACGTCCCTCTCCGTCGATGGCTCGACGCTCATCTGCGGCGTCAACGCAATCGCGCCGTCGCACCCCTACGCCCGCGTACGGCCGTCGCTAAGCACGGGCGACTGGATCAAGGAGGAGGACTACACGGAGTCCGGCGGAGTCACGACGATCCCCGGCATCGCCACCATCGAATGGAGCGGAAGCAGCGGCGCATACGTCTGCGAGATCACCAGCCTCACGGGCGGCAACTCGTTCTTTGCCTGCATGGAATACCTTCAGGAGGGCGGCACCAAAATCGTCAACGCGGCGGCGATGGACGTTTCCGCCGGGATCCTCTGTACCGACGGCATACACAAGGTGCGCCCGGTCTGGAACAATGGCAGCGTGACGTGGGAGGCGGTGCAGTGAGGCGGTCGTTCGACAAATTCCGGGCCTTCTGGGGCGGCCTCGGCTGGCCGGGACGCCTGGCGTTCGCGGCGGCGCTCTGCGCGGCGGTCATATACGGCGGAGGCAAGGGGTCGATCTACATCTCCGACCCCTACATCCAGGACGACGGCAGCTACCTCACCAACGACGTCGCGCACGTGTCGATCGCAAAGCGCACGGCCCTCCTCCCCGACGACACGGAGATCCTCGTCTATTTCCGCGCCGCGGACAGCACCAATGCCGTGGATTGGGCGCGCCTGACTCCGCATCTGGCGTTCGCCGATCACCCCTACGACTACCAGCTCCCCGGCCCCGCTACCAACTACAGCGTGATGGTCGCCGCGAACTACTCGCCTGCGCCAACCGTCCACACGAACGGCGTCTGGTCGATAACCGGCTTCGTCATCCCGGCATCATCCGGGAAAATCGGATTCAAGGGAACCAAGACAGAACTTAAGGAAGGACAACCGACAAATGAATAAGGACAAAACGAAACTTTGCGACATAGCCGTTGCGGCCGTTGCGCTCTTTGCGGCTTTCAGCAGCGCGGCTGTAGTCCCTGCCCACTACTCCAAGCTAGGCATCGTCACCGCCGCGCGGCAGATGGGGAAGCTCGAAGCCATGAACACTTGGATTCAGAATGCGGGCTACTGGGACGAGTGGCTGGCCTGTCAGGTTTTTTCCGACGACTACCCCGGATTCGCCGCCATCACCAACGCCGTTGTCGCATCCGGACTCGCCACGGCGGAAGAGATTGCTGCTGTCCTCGTTGCCTCAAGCGTCGAGGCGACGACCGAGCGCATCGTCCTGATGATCGAGGGCGACAGGAACCTCCGTGAGAAATACCATGGCGGCCGGATCGGCCAGTACATCGTCGAGAACGAGGAGGGGCGGCTGATCCGCGTGGACCTCTACGCAGACTCGTCGGTTTGGACGAACGGTCATACCATCGCTGGGCGCATCCTCGAAGATCCAGAGGCCGAGGCGAAACGGCTGGCGCGGCTGGCCGCGGAGCGGGAGCGGATGCAAGCCGCGTGGGATGCGGCCAACCTTCCGCCGGATCTCGCCGCGCTGCGCGCCCGCCAGCGCGAGGTTGAGCGCCAGAACGCTGCCGCGGAGGCCGACTGATGCCGAAAACGGTCAAAGTCATCATCATCGACACCGGCGCGCCAAAGGGCCAGTCCGGGCGCTCGTTCGTCGCCGACGAATCGGACCCCGCCGACCGCAACGGCCACGCCACCAACGTCGCCGAGGTCATCCGCAGCCGCGCCCCGGAGGCGCAGCTGGTATTTTTCAAGGCTGTGCCGAAGTCAGGACACGGGTCGCCAAACGACCTGGCGAACGCCCTTTTCGCGGCGGCCGCCGAGCGCCCGGACATCGTGAACGTCTCGCTGGCCGTGCCACGCGGCGAGCCGCGCCTGCGCCGCGCCGTCAAAACCCTGCGCGCTACCGGCGCCCTGATAGTCTGCGGCGCCGGCAACGACCCCGCGAAAGGCGTCCAGTGGCCGGCCCGCTACCCGGAGACGATCTCTGTCGGCGCCCTGGGAAGCGACGGCCGCGTCGCGCCTTTCTCGCCGTCCGGTTGCGACCTCATGCTTCCGGGCGACCGCGTCCCGGTGCGCGTCAGGGGGCACGGGAGGGCGCCGCTCAGCGGCACTTCCATCGCCTGCGCCGCCGCGTCCGGGCTGCTCGCGGCGGCAATGGCATCCGGGGCCGCGGACGCCCTGGAAACAATCAAAAACAGCCTAAAACCCGAA
>JAFWPM010000187.1 GCA_017509565.1 Kiritimatiellia bacterium
AGCGGGCCGCGTTGTCGTGGCAGATGTCGCGGACGATGCCTCCGGCCCACTCGATGTCGCGCGGCATGTCGCCGGCGTCGATGTCGGAGCCGATTACGTCGCAGAGTATCCTGCGGAAGTATTCGTGGCGAGGGTAGCTGAGGAATGAGCGGCTGTCGGTGAGCATGCCGACGAAATTGGCGAGCAGCCCCAGCTCCGAAAGGGAGTCGATTTGCGCCCTCATGCCGTGCTTCTGGTCGTTGAACCACCAGTCGGATCCCATTTGAATCTTGCCGACGTCCGGGCCGCGCTGGAAGGCGCCCATCATCACCGCCACGAGGTAGTTGTCGCGCGGGTTGAGGTTGTAGATTACGGTGCGCGGGAGGTTGTCGTCGCGGTCGAGCGCATCCAGCAGGCGGGCCAGCCCGGCGGCGGCGGGGAGGTCGTGGATTACGTCGGCGCCGGCGTCGGGGCCGATGGCGTCGAAGAGGCGGGTGCTGACGTTGCGGAGGGCGCCGTAGTGGATCTGCCAGGTCCAGTCGGCGTCGGCGTCGAGGTGCCCCAGCTCGACAAGGGTGCCGAGGCGGAACGCCTTGACCTCCTCCGGGGTGGCGCGGCCGCCGGTGCGGACTTTGCGGAAGATCGCGTTAATCGCCGAAGGGGCCGGTATCTCGACGTTCGGGATCGTATCGACGCCATAGTCGGAGAGGCGGCAGCCATTGGCGGCGAAGAACTCGTGGCGTTCGCCCAGCGCGTTGATCATGTCGTCGAAGTCGCAGCAGGGGGCGTTCGTGACGGACTCGAGCGAGTCGATCCACTTGTTCCAGAAGGCCGGGCGGTCGATTGCGAGGGCGCGGTCTGGGCGCCAGGTTGGGAGGACCTTCACCGGGAAGCCCGATTCGCGGATTGCGGAGTGCCATTCCAGAGAGTCCGTGGGGTCGTCGGTCGTGCAGACGACTTCGACGTCGCTGGAGGTGATGCATGAGCGGGCGGAGAAGCCGCCGGACGCGAGGACTTCGCGGGTGCGGTGCCAGATTTCGTCGGCGGTGGCCGGGGAGAGCGTCTTGCGGATACCGAAGAAGCGGGCGAGTTCGAGGTGGGACCAGTCGAACATGGGGTTGCGCATCAGGCGCGGCATCGTGGCGGCGAAGGCGTCGAACTTCTCCCGTGGGGATGCGTCGCCGGTGATGAGGCGCTCGTCTACGCCGTTGGAGCGCATGCAGCGCCACTTGTAGTGGTCGCCGCCGAGCCAGAGGTCGGCGAGGTTGTCCCAGCGCGTGTCTTCGGCGATTTCGCGCGGGGGGAGGTGGCAGTGGAAGTCTATGATGGGGAGGTTCTCGGCGTAGTTGTGGTAGAGCTCCCTTGCGGTTTCGCCGTGGAGGAGGAAGTCTTCGTTGATGTAGAATGTGTCGTTCATTTTCGCGGGTGTTGTGGCAATGCAGGGTTGATGGTAGTGGGTGGGTTGGTAAATCAGAGCCTGAACATCTTCAGGCAGCGGCGGAAGTCGGCCGGCAGCGGGCTGTGGGCGCGCAGGGCCCCGTGGCCCAGCGGGTCGGCAAGCTCGATTTCAGTGGCGTGGAGCATCTGGCGCGGAACGCGGAGCAGGCGCGGGTCGGCGCCCTTCTTCAGTCCGTGTATGCGGTCGCCGAGAACCGGGTGGCGGATCGAGGCCAGGTGGATGCGGATCTGGTGGGTCCTGCCAGTCTCTATTCTGGCGGACCCGAATGTCGCGTCCTCGTTGCGCGAGAGGCAGCGGATAGTCGTCTTGGCGGGCTGGCCCTCGATCGGCGCCGTGATTGTCGTGGGGTTGTTCTCGATTCTCCCGGCGGCCACGAACTCGTAGAGCTTCTTGACCCTTCTGGTCTTGAAGATGGAAATCGCGGCGTCGAGGGCGGCGTCGTTTTTGGCGAACAGCATGCAGCCTGAGGTGTCACGGTCGAGACGGTGGACGGCGTGGAGTTCCGGATTCGCCAGCTGCTTGCGCAGGATGTCCTCCATGCCACCGGGGCCGATTGAGAGCACGCCGCATGGCTTGTCGGCGAAAAGGTAGTTGTCGTTTTCCGAAAGAATGCGGATGTGGCGCGGGGTCTCCTGGCGGGAGAATGCGAGAGTCCCGGCCTGGGCCTCAACCACGTCGCCGCCGCGCAGTGCGTGGCGCGCCATCCAGATGCACTGGCGGTTGACCCAGACCTGGCGCTGGTCAAGGAGGTCCTTGGCCCCGCGCTTGGAAAGCCCCAGCTTCAGCGCAAGGTAGTCCTGGAGAGTCGCGCCTTCCTCCGCGTTTGTGACGGTGAGGACCGTGTTCTTTGCTTTCATTGTTGCAACCTCATTTCGCGGAGCGGGGCGAGACCAGCCCCATCAGTTCGTCGAACCGCGATATAGTGGGGAAAGAGTGCGCGGCGGCGTATTCCGCGGCGGCGGGGTCGTCGCGGTCGGCGGATATCCGTATCGCCCAGACTCCGGCGGCCACCGCCGACTCCAGGTCTCGCCGCTTGTCGCCCACCACCACGCAGCCAGCCTTGTCGAGAGAATGGGCCGCAATGGTCTCGGCGATGAACCTGGGCGACGGCTTGCGGTACCCGCCCTGCGTCCCCGGCGGCTCGTCGGCGATGCAGACTCCGTCGAATGGCGACTCCAGCCCGATCAGCTCCTCCATTCGCCTGTTGCAGGCGATGACATCGGACATCGGGAACATCCCGCGCGCAGGGCCGCTCTGGTTTGTGTGCAGGAAAAGAAGGACTCCGCGTTCGCGAAGGGCGCGGATGGTCGCCGCGACGCCGGGAAGCAGTTCGACCTTCCCCGGTTCATGGAGGTACCCGGGGTCGCGTATCAGTGTCCCGTCGCGGTCCAGGAAGACAGCGCGGATATGCCTGGTGGCGCTACAGTCCGGCATGGGCGAGGATCTCCGCTGGCGTTGCGGTGGCGGTGCCGATTTTTTCGACCACCACCCCCGCGGCGTGGTTCGCGAGAGCGGCGGCGTCCTCCGGCGAGGCCCCTGCCGCAAGCGCCGCCGTGAGGACGGCG
>JAFWPM010000188.1 GCA_017509565.1 Kiritimatiellia bacterium
CTCGCGTCGCGCATAAGGGGCGCCGCGCCGCGCGACCCGCGCGGCGCAAAGGTCGCCTTTGTCCGCGACTACTCCGAAGTGGTGCGCAACCGCCTTTTCGGACCTGCTTCATTTCTGGGCAGGATGAAGGAGTTCTGGAGCTATTTCAAGGATTCCTTCCCCGAAGGCGAGGAGCTCTGGAAGCGCATCAGGGTTTCCCGCACATACGCGGAGTACGACTCGGTCCTCGCCGGCCTCTAGTGCGCCGGCATCACAGGTCCGCGGCATCGTGGTGGCTCAGCCGCCAGTCGCGCATTGACATGCCGGTCGCCTTCTTGAACAGGACTGCAAGGTGGCTCCCGCAGCTGACCCCGCAGGCGTCGGGAATGTCCCCGATGGGCATGGTCCCCTTTTCAAGGAGCGATTTCGCCCGCTCGATTTTCCCCTGTATGATGATGTCGCGGACTGAATTCCCGACCATCGAGGCAAAGCGCTTCTCCAGATAGCGGCGCGAGCATCCGGCGGCAGCCGCGACATCCGCCACCTGGCACCGCCCGGCCGCGCCGTTGGCGTGTATGGAGGAAAGCGCCTTTGCGAGAATCGGGTCGCGCATCGCGTCGTAGCCTGTCGAGCCGCGCGTTACGACGGCTAGCGGCTCCTCCACGATCACGGTCTCCGGCACGGGCCTTCCGTGCATGAGGTCGTCGAGCAGGGATGCTATGCGAATCCCGCGCCTGTAGCCACCCGTCCGGATGCTGGACAGCGACGGGACGCACGATTCGCAGATGATCGGGTCGTCGTCCACGCCCAGCACGGCTATTTCCTCTGGGACGCGCAGCCCCGCCGCCAGGCATGCGTCGAGCACAAGCCGCGCCCTTCCGTCCATTGCGGCGAAGACCGCGGCGGGGCGTGGCAGCGAGTTCAGGAATGCGATCATGCGCGGCCGCTCGGAGCACCAGTCCCTGCGCTCCCGCGCCGAAAAGGGGCCGTCATGCACGGCGGCGCCGAAGCCCGCCTTCCGCAACGTCTCCTCGAAGCCGGCCCGGCGTTTGGCATTCCAGTACACCCCTTGCGTTTCGCCCACATACGCGAACGAGACGTAGCCGCGTCCAAGGAAATAACTGGCCGCCATCGCGCCCACCGCCTGCGAGTCCATCTGCACCTTGGGATAGCGGGCCAGGGGATGCCCCGGCCCCACCTCCCCCAAAAATGGTTCGCAGCAGACAACAGGAACTCCTAGCGACGCTATCCTGCGCGCCGCAAGTCCGGTGACGTCGCTCGTTACAACGGCGTCGCATCCAATTTTCCCGAAGTCCAGCGCCTGCTCCCCATCGCGTCCCTCCGGAAAGAGGAGCCGCCACGGCCCGTGTGCGGCCGCGTAGTCTAGAATGCCGCGGAAGGTCGAGCGCGCCCCTTTCAGTTGCGGCGCCAGCATGATGGCGATGGTCGGTATTTTTGCCCTGAGGTTTTTCCCCATGCCCGAAAATTATACCACTCCGTTCGCAAAAAGGAAAATTATTTTTCGCATTTTGCAGTTTCCACATGGGGGATATTTTGGGATAATCTTTCATCACAGTCTTGGATGGTGCTTTACGCATAATGGATGGAGTGCTTCAAAATGAGGAATCCTGTCATCTTGTCAGCGGCCGCGGCATTTGCGGCCATAGGTGCGGCGCTTGCGGACGACGCCGCGTGGACGGCCCGCGCGCCCCTTCAGGACACCTACGTCGGCTCCTCCGCTGGCGAAAGGGGCGTCCCGCACGGCGACGCCACGGGCCTCGTCGTCGGCAACGGCCGCGAGGCGTTCCTGATGTTCGACGCCTCCGGCCTTTCCGGCGTCTCCGCCGCCAAGGTCCGCCTCCACTGCACCCAGTGCGGCTCAACGGATGGCGTCGTATGGCCGCTCTACCTCCGCGTCATGGACGATGATTCGTGGTCGGAGACGGGGATGACCTGGAACGCGAAGCCCGCCGAGCTGCGCGTCTACCCCTCGCCCGTCCTCGCGACGGACGATCCTTCGCTCGCCGGCTACGTCGAAATCCCCGCCGGCTCCGCCGGTTCGTGGATCGAGGCCGACGTCACGGAGGCCGTCAGGGCCGCCGCCCCGCGCGGCCGCCTCGCGCTCCACGTCTACACGTCGTGGGACGGCAACAGCGGCGACACGACGCCGCTCGCCTTCGCTTCGGCGGAATACGCCGACGACGCTTCCCTCCGCCCGCAGCTCGCCTTCCAGGGCGCGGCGGACGCCTCCGCCGCGTCGCTCACGCTTCTGCCGGTCGCGGACACGTTCGTCCGCTCCGGCGGACAAGCGGGCAATCCGCAAAACGGCGACTCCATTCTCGTCGACAACAGCGCTCGCGAAGGATTCCTGAAATTCGACCTGTCGGGTCTTGACGCCACGTCTGTGGATTCGGCGATTCTCATGGTGCGCACGTACTCCGGTCCGAACCAGAACAACCACACGGCCGACAGCACGGTCCAGTTCCAGCTCATGCCCGACAGTTCCTGGACGGAAGCGTCCCTCACATGGAACACGGCCTCGCAATACGGCGTCACGCCCGGAGCCGCCTGGGCGTCGGAAGCGCCGTCGGGCGCCGTTCGTGCCGCTGGGGCGGCAACCAACTGCTTCCATTCCATCGAACTGGCCCCGCTCGTGAACCAGGTCCTCGCCGCGGGCGGCACCACGATGTCGCTCCACCTCTCGATGCCTGATTCGCCGCAGCGCTACTTCATCTTCTACTCGAAGGACTATGCCGTCGAAGCGTGGCGCCCGCGTCTGCTCGTCACCCCGAAGGCGCCCGTCGCCGTCGCCTACCGCACTCCCGTGCAGGAGACGTTCGTCTCGGACTACAATTCCGCCAACATGGACAAGTCGTTCTACAACGGGACCTACGCCTCATACGTGCAGGTCGGCTGCGATGGCGACAAGGTCCAGTACGCGACGATGCTCTTCGACCCGTCGGGTCTCGAAAACGCCGACTTCGTGCGCATCCGCGTCGCGAACAGGAAGGAGATCGCCGCCGGACCGGGCGCGCTGCGCGTCGCGGCCTGGACGACGGACGCCTGGAGCGAGACGAACCTCACGTGGAACACGGCCGCCCCGTGGTTCCCGCAGCCGGCCACCGTCGCGGACGGGACCGCACTAGACGGAGAAGTGGCCTCCGTGAAGCTCGCGCAGGCCAAGGACGCGGGCACGTATTTCGAGGTTGACGTCACCGCCGCCGCCCGCGCCGCCGCGTCAGCCGGCCGCATGCTCACGGTCGGGCTCTTCAGCAACCTGCATTGGCCGGAGTTCCACAAGGGCGCGAGCGCATCCCCCGCCGTGCTGCTCTTCCCCGATCCGGATGCCGAGTTCGGCGCGCGCGTCGTCGCTTCGCTCGACGAATCCGGCGACTCTCCCGCGCTGCGCCTCTCGTGGTCGCCGCTTCCTTCGGGCGAAGGCGAATACTCGGTCGAGCGCCGGGACGGCGCCGCGTGGCGCACGGTCGCGTCCGGCC
>JAFWPM010000189.1 GCA_017509565.1 Kiritimatiellia bacterium
GCGCCGCCCGCTGTTGTCGTTTGTCAGCAGGGCGCGGCAGCCGATCGAGCGGAGGAACGCAGTGCAGCGCTCCCAGATGCGGCGGTTCAAATAGTCGTCGAAGCGGTCGTGTAGTGGGCCGTTTTGCGGCGGTGTTTCAGCAATGGCCGAGGACTCCGCCCCAGCGCCGCCGGTGGCGCAAAAAGCGCGCCACGCATCGCAAATCACCGGGTCATGCGCCTTGTCGGCGGCGGCCCAGCCCTCTGCAAGCCTGCCTTCGTTGATTAGTGAGATGAGCGGCAGCCCCGGCTCGTCCTTGTAGGCGCGTCCCGTGTAGGGGTTGACGTGCTCCAGAAACGCCTGCGCCCAGTGGCACCAGTTAGAGAACGCGCCATCATGGCAGCCGATGTAGGTCTTGTAGAGATTGCGCGGCATCTCGCCGTCGCGCTCTATGCCGATATCACGCCACGTGACCGGGCGCGAGACATAGAGATCGGTGGTGGCGTAGATGCCGCGCTCGAAGCAGCGGGCGAGGAGGTAGTCCAGGCGGTCGATGTCGTCGTCGCGCTGCGGCGACGACATCGACGAGTTGAAAGGTTGAAAGGTTGAAAGTTGAAGGTCGGAAGCCGATTGCTGCGGGGCTTTTCTACTTTTCAACTTTTCATCTTTTCGACTAACGATGGCATCTTTCCAGATGCCATCGTGGTGGTGTATGCGCACCGAGTTGTAGCCGAAGCGCACGAAGCGATCGACCAGGAGATCGGCGAGGTCGTGATCGGGGTAGTTGGCCGAGAAGCATAGATTGGCGCCGTAAAAGCGCTGTTCGACGCCAGGAAGCCCCTCGAACTCGAAATGGCCTCCTGCGGCCTTCAGCCAGCCGTGCTTCCCGGCGGGCGCGTCCTGAAGGCCCATGGCCGAGAAGTCGAGGGCCGATCCGGAAACGATGTCCTTTTTATAGTCCAGCCGCGCCCAGTCCTCGCCCTCGGCGATGTCAAGGGGACGCGCCAGGTCGAGGGCAAGGCCGTCGGGCGCTGAAAGGACCATGTCCCAGACCAGGCGCTCGCCGGGGGAGAACTTGCGGGTTCCGCTTTCGCTTCCGAGGCCTTGGTGGCCGCCGAGGCGCACGCTCCACTGCCCGAACCACGGCCGCGAATCCTGCGAGTGGTAGGGAACTGGCTCCGGCAAGGACAGCCGCACCGTGCGGCCGTCGGAAATGGGCAGGTCGAAGTCGGCGGCGGTGCCGTCGCCAAGGCCGAACGGCGGCTCGACGGGGACTTCCGCGCGGACTGAAAGGCACTGCATCTCCACGGCGGAGACGCACTCGATAACAACACGGCCGACGACGGCGCCGTCATTGCGCTGCGACCAGACGCTTCGCCCCAGGAAGAGCGTTTCGCCCCGGTCGCCGCGAATCTCGAACTTGCGCGATCCGTCGGTGAATGACTGGTCCCAGTCGGCCTTCAACTGATAGGGATCCCAGCCGGGGCGGCTGGCGGAGAAGTCGATTTCGCCGCCGGGAAAGGCGAGGCCGCCGCGCTGCGTCACGCGCACGACGACAGGCCGCGCCTCGGTGAAGTTCTCGCCCTGGTCGAGGCTCGCCGATTGCACGGCGGGCGCACAAAAGGCGGCCGCGAAGACGGCGGAGAGGATGCGCCACATGGCTATCTCACGACCATGACGAAAGGAGTGTCGCTGCGGTCGCGTCCGAGGAAGCGCGAGGGCGGCAAGACACCGCGGGAAATGCGCAACGAGTTCACGATGCCGACGAGGTTCGGCTGATCGCTGGAGCCTTCGAGGAGCTTGATCACACGGCCGGCGCGCGTCACGAAAACGGCGGACGCAAGCTCGCGCGTGTCGGCGAGGTCGCCGTCGTCATAGAGCGAGACGCTTGTTTTCATGGTGTCGGCGCTCGTCGCGAACGTCAGCGCATAGTGGTGCCACTTGCCATCGACCACGTTGTGGTTCAGCGGAAATTCGATGTCGTAGTCCACCTTGTCGCCCGCGATGTTCCTCCTCACGGAAAGCGCCAGCGCATCGGATTCCCAGTAGGGGCGGCAGAGGTACCAGTCGTAGTCCGCGCCGCCGCCCTGCGAGCAGACCAGGACCGGTACGCGCCCAGACAGCGATGTCGAATCGTTCGCGGCGGAGCCGTTCTCGTCGACGATGCCGGTGAACTTGGCCCAGAACTCTACCGTGTAGGAGTCGAGTTCGTAGAGGGGGCTGAACGGGAAGACGACCCGGCTCCGGTTCATCGCGAGGTCCTTGACGCTGGTTTCCTTGTCTGTGCCGTTCGGGCCATCAAGCAACAGGGAGCCGAACACGGAATCGACGAAGGCGGGGCTGGAGCCGCCGTTGCGGGCCTCGCCGACGCCGGAGACGGTGAATGTCGCATTGGAGGCGCAGACGAGGTTGAAGGAACCGTCGTTGAAGTCGGCGAGAAGGAGCGGCTGCGGCCCGTCGCCAATCTTGCCGAAGGAATTCTTCGACATGAACTCCTCCGGTGCAAGGGCACGCTTTGTCACGCGAAGGGCGTCGATCCATCCGTCGAAAAACTGGATCGGTTTCCAGGCGCTGCCGCCATCGAAACCGCATCCCGCGTAGAGGGGGTAGTTGTTGTTCTCGTATGCGAACACCATGTCGAAGTTCTGGCGTCGGTGGGATATCCGCCCGTCGATGTAGGTGCGCGCCTGATGGTTTTCGCCGTCGATCACGAACGCGACATGATGCCACGCACCATCATCGAGATTGGAATCGAATGTCGAATCGTAGCGGTCGGTGTTGTTCGGGTTGTCACGGACGCTGACCATCATCTTGCCGGTTTCCATGCCGCTGCCGTTGCCGTCATCGGCGCAGAGGGTCGCCGAGCCGAGGTTGCGCCATGCGCCGAGCCTGAAGACGGACTGGCGCCTGGACGTCGCCCCGCGAATCTGGCCGGACGCTTTGTAGAAGCACTCGATCGTGTAGTTCGTGGTGGAGCCTCCGACGAGCCATTTCGCCAGATTGGGAACAGACACATAGCATCCTGAATCCGCGCCGGTACCGTTGGTCGTGAAGTGGATGGAGGCCGCGTTTTCGACGTTGTCGGCGAAAAGCGCGGAGCCGACGGCGGCGGATGGCTTCTCGACGGTGTCGAAGGCAGCCGCGCCGCCGTTGTTGCGGCACTTGAAGAGTGCCTTGGGGTAGTTGTAGCCAATGGCATCCGCAAGGTTGACCTCCGCATTCAGCGCACCGTATTCGTCCGGGTCGAAGGAAACGCGCAGCACTTCATCCTCATCCATGTCGACGGGCTGCAAACGCAGAAACTGGTCCGGGGTGAGCGCGACGTTGGAGACGCGCACTTCGTCGATGAGGCCGTGGAAGCGGCGGCGAGCGGTCGCCTCCCCGCTCTTGCCGGTGTAGCCACCGATTCTGGTGTAGTCCCACTGCCCGCCGTTGTTGTAGTTGATGGCGCCGGACTTGGCGAACTGGCGCGGATTGCCGTTGCTCTTGAACTTGTCCTGCTCGTAATCAACGAACACCTTGACCGTGGCGCCGTCCCACGTGAGGGCGACGTGGTGCCAAACGCCGTCATTGACCTTCGCCGTGCCAGACTGCCCGCTGTTGCCGCTGTAGTAGGCGGTGCCTCCAAAGCGGAGGGCGATGGTGCCGTCCGTCTCCATGTAGATGGCCCATTTCTCGCTCGTCCAGTTCTCGTATTGCATGCACGAGACGATGGGAGCGAACGTGGAGAAAACCCCGCCCGTCGTGCAGACGAACGCCTCGACCGTGATGGAGCCTGCGGCGCTTTGATACTGGTCACTCGCCGTCGTCAGGATGTGCAGCGCGCCGCCGTATTTGGCGCCTTCCGCTGTTGTGAACTTCATGGCGGCGCGGTTGACGCGCTTCTCGCCGCTCACGGGGTCGTAAACGCACAATCCCCGGAAAGGCTTTGTGTAAACCGGCAGCCAGTCGCCCGAATCCGCTGCCGTGGCATCCGACAGGGATTTCGGCTGGGCGAAGACATCCGGCGACATTCCCGAGGCGATGGTGTTTGCGGCGGCGACCGTTCCGGGGTCGGCCTCGTCGAAGTGCCACCAGGCGACGGTGTTGGCGTTGGCGCCGGCGACCGTGAGCGCCGCCGAGGCGGCGAATGTGCGCAGAGCAGTTGCGTTCATGGTTGTTTCCTGTTGGGGTAGTTCGGTTGGTTGTCGTTGAAGGTTAGGGACGGAAGGGACAAAAAGGACGGAAGGACCGGCGGAACTGGCAGGACGGGCGCCTGCCCCGCCAGTCGCGCCTGTCCCGCCGGTCCAAGCAGCTGCGGCGCGGCCGGAGGCCGCACCCCCCATGTCCTGCGCCTCGCCGGGGACAGCGAAGTTCCACACCGCCGCGCCGAGCGCCGTGAGGCCGCAGAGCGCTAGGACAGTGAGCAGCGCCTTGCCGCCGGGCTTTTTCGCGGCGGCGCCGAGCTTGCCGGCAAGCGCCTTGCGGGCGTAGTGCAGACGGGAATGAACCGTCCCCACCGGCTGGCTCAGGATCTTGGCCATCTTGACGACCGGAATGTCCATGAAATACCGCAGAAGCAGCACTTCGCGGTCGGATTTCGGGAGTTCCTCGATCGCACTCCGGACAAGCGAATGGTCAATCGCGCAAAATATGGAATCCTGCGCATTTGGATCGGCGACCTCGGGCATCGCTCCCGGCAAAACCTCCATCCTGTTTGACTTGCGCCGCGTCTGGTGAGATATTTCACTCATCAGGATTTGGCACATCCAGCCAAAAAAAGCGGATTGCTCGACATAGTCGTCGATATGTTCTACGACCCTTGCAAAAGTCCCGTTGACTATCTCCTCGGCGTCTGATTCATTGGCAAAAAAACGCCGGGCCAGGCTCATCAGCCCCGTCTTGTATTCGGCTTCGAGCCTCCTCGCCCCGCTTTCCCTGTCTCGCCTTAGTTCTTCAACAATGTCCATTCCCAGTCCCCAATAATATAAAGCCGGTTGCGATGGAAATCCTTGAATAAAATTCCTGCAACTCCATCCTGCCGGGATGCCTGGCCCATCAGGACGCCGAAGATTGGAGGCTGAAGTCAGCCCGCAAACTTCTACAGGCGGAATGCCATTGGCGAAAGGCCGCAGTCGGCTCGCAGAGCGGAACCAAGATGGGAGGCCGAGGAAAAACCGGCCAAGCGCGCGACATATTCGACTTTGTTCTCGGGGTCGGCGAGAAGCCGCTTTGCAAGCATCAGGCGCTGGCGCAACAGTTCGGCGCTGGCGGTGCGCCCGAGTTCCGCGGAGATGCGCCTGTTGAGGGTGTTGCGCGAGACCCCGAGGGAGCGGGCGGCGCTTTCAACGTTCACCCCGGATTTCATGCCGGCGACAAAGAGTTCGATTGCGGCGCGGACCAACGGGTCCAAGGCTACGGTGGCGTCGGTGGAACGCCGGGCGATGATTCGCCTGGGTGGAAGTTCCACGGCCTGTGCTGGCGCAGTCTCGCCGTCCATCAGTCTCTGAAGCAATGCTGCCGCTTCGTAGGCGCCGCAGCCCATATCGGTATCAACGGCTGTGATTGTCACTGGCTGGCTCTCCAGCAAGACCGAATCCTCGCCACCTGAGACGATGCCCAGTTCTTCAGGAACGCGTATGCCAAGTCGAAGCGCCGCCGCTAGGAGCTGAACAGCTTCTCCTTGCGAGTATGTCAGAACTCCAAGCGGCTTGGAGGCGGATGAAAATTTGCGTTCAAGCCAATTGGAAACGGCACCCCAGTCGTTCCAGCGCACTCTTGGGCATTCGCGCGAAAACACCCATTGCCGTGGCGCAATTTTTAATGAAAACCCTCGCCAGAGTCGCTCCTGAACATTGCCCCAGTCTATTGAGAAGAAAACGAGGCTCCTGTAGTTGCGTTCAAGAAAGTGTGCCGCCGCAAGGCGCCCCGCCTCTACATGGTTGCATGAAACGCGGGCGCATGGGAAATCCGGCTTGTCGAATGTCATATCGACAATCGGGATACCCCGGCCGGACAGATGCCGCAAGAAGGCAAGCACTCGCTTGTCATTGCGGATTGTCGCCACAACTCCATCCCCGTCCCAATCGAACGGGTGTGCGAAGCCCAGGCGGTCCTGAAACATCAGATGCCAGCCGTGCTCGCGGGCGAAGCGCGACACCGCGTCAATTCGACTGGCCACCGGCGAGGATATCATCGCGAGGACGCTCCTGCCGGAGGCGGGCCGCGCGGAGAGGCGCCTGCCTTCGAAGTCGCAAGTCTCAGTTTTCATCGTCAATTTCCAATTCCGCCATCATTTCAACTGCCGGCCGCCGGCTTTGGCCGCGAGGCACGAGTCGCGCCCGCCAATATCCGCAAGCATGCCGGCATCTGTGTTGAATGATACCAGTTCTCGCGCGCATTGTCCAGAGGAAATATCCCGCGCGGCGCGCATTTGCCTGCGAAGCGCGGGGGTGGGCCGCGCAGCCACGGGGCACTGGAACCCGCGCAAAGATCCCCCGCAAAAAAAACGGGGAATTGACACCTGCGGCGGCCTATGGTAGAATATTTTCACAATTTCACCCGGCGTGGTAGCCAAGCGGCTAGGCAGAGGACTGCAAATCCTTTCAGACCGGTTCGACTCCGATCCACGCCTCCATCTTTCAACAAGCCGCGCCCCAAGCGCGGCTTCTTGCTTTCAGGCAGCAGCTATGGCGAGTGACGACTTATTTTCGGACAATGCTGACGCCATCGCCGACAATCCGGGCGATGACGGGGCCGGCGCGCCGTCAATGCCGCTCGCGGCGCGGATGAGGCCGCGCACCATCGACGACATCGTCGGTCAGGACCACATACTTGGGCCGGGGCGCCTCCTGCGCCGCGTTATCGAGGCCGACAGACTGACAAACCTCATATTCTACGGGCCGCCGGGATGCAGCAAGACATCTCTTGCCGAAGTCATCGCCAAGGCGACGCAGCGCCGCTTCGAGCGCGTGAGCGGCGTCGTCGGCAATGTCGCCGCGCTGCGCTCAATCTGCGAGGGGGCGCGGAACTTCCTCGGCATACGCGGCACGGTGCTTTTCATCGACGAAATACACCGCTTCAACAAGGCACAGCAGGATGTGCTCCTCCCATACGTCGAGGACGGGACCGTCGTCCTGATCGGCGCGACGACCCACAACCCGCAAATCTTCATCAACACCCCGCTGACTTCGCGCTCCCTGGTATTCGAACTCCGCGCGCTTGACGCCGGGGCCATCGCCACGCTGATCAGGCGGGCCCTGGCCGACCGCGACAACGGCCTTGGCCGCTCCGGCGCGACCGTGACCGACGAGGCCGTGCGATTCCTGGCCGAGGTATGCGAGGGCGACGCACGGCGCGCCCTTACAGCCCTTGAAGTGGCCGTCCTCAGCACTCCGCCTGACGCCGGCGGCTCGATCCTTGTCGATGCGGCCGTGATGCAGGATTGCGTCCAGCGCAAGATGCTCGCATATGACCGCGACGAGGACGGACACTACGACACGATTTCCGCATTCATCAAATCGATGCGCGGATCCGACCCCCACGCGGCAATATACTGGCTTGCGAAAATGCTCGAAGCCGGCGAGGACCCGCGCTTCATCTCTCGCAGGATGATGATCTTCGCCAGCGAGGACGTCGGCAATGCGGACCCGCGGGCGCTGACGGTGGCGGTCTCGGCCCACCAGGCTGTCGAATTCGTCGGCATGCCCGAAGCCAGGATAATCCTGGCGCACGCGGTGACGTACCTGGCGACCGCGCCGAAGTCAAACGCCTCCTACGTGGCGCTGGACGCCGCGAGCGCGGACATCCGCGCTGGCAGGGTCCTGCCCGTGCCCGAACACCTGAAGAACGTCCATGTGACGGCGGCGGGCAAGGAGGAGCCCAAGCCCTACCTCTACCCGCACGACTTTGCCGGCCACCATGTCGCGCAGCAATACATCCCGACAAACGCCCGCTACTACAGGCCCGGCAACCAGGGCTACGAGGAAACCATTTCGCGGCGCATGAAGGCGTGGGAGGAAGCGATTGCCAATGCAGGGCGGAACGGCGGTGGCGGGAAGTGACGGCCGTTGCCGGAAACGCGGGACGACCGCCCCATGCCGGCGCGAAGGCTGAACTCCGCCGGGAGTTCAGGCGCATCAGGGCCGCCATTCCGCTGGATGAGCGCAAGGACGCCGAGAAGGCAGCCGCAGAGGCGCTCAAGGCCCTAATTGCCGCTAACGAGAATCTCGGCGCGGTAGCCGCGTATGCCTCGGTCGGCGACGAATTCCCGACGGCGGCGCTGATAGCCGTCTGCCGCGCCGCAGGGCTTGGCGTATGCCTCCCGCGCTGGGACGAGACCGCCGGGAGATACCGCTGGGCGTGGTTCGGCGAAGGGGCGCCGCTGCGTCCAGGCCCGATGTCGATACCTGAACCGGAATGCGCTGACAGTCCCCTGGCGGAGGAAATCGGACTGTACCTCGTCCCGGGGCTGGCTTTCGACATGGCCGGGACGCGCCTGGGCTATGGAGGCGGGTGGTACGACCGGCTTCTCCGGGAGGCCCGCCCCGGCGCTATATTCCGCGGACTGTGCTTCCCGGCGCAGCTTTCAGCCGTTCCCCTGCCCCGCGAGGCCCACGACATCCCGGTGCGCCCGCTCTGCGCCGCCGGCGTCGTGGCGGGCGCGGACAAAGGCGAGCGAGGCCGCGAGGGCTGAAACGACGTTGAGCGAGTTCTTCGTCCCGCGCGACGGGATTTCAAGGACAACGTCGGCCGAGGCGACGACGTCGGGGTCGAGCCCGAAGCGCTCGTTGCCCAGCAGAAGCGCGCATGGGAACGACGGGGTGAAAGTCGCGATGTCCCTTGCGGAGTCGGCCGTCTCCAGGGCGTAGACGGCATATCCGGCGGCGCGGAGGCCATCAATCGCGTCGCGGATGTCGGGGATGCGTTCGGAAGGCAGCGCGTCGGCCGCGCCAAGGGCTGTCTTCACGACCTGCGGGCTCTCCGGGCCTGGCGTGTAGCCGCAGAGGACAACTCGCTCGGCCCCGAAAAACTCGGCAGTCCGGAAAATTCCGCCGGCATTGAAGGCGCTGCGGACATTGTCGGCCACGACCACGATTGGGGCGCGCGACGCCTGCCTGCCCTCGTCCGTCGCCCGGATGCCCATTTCCGCGTCCGTGGTCCTGGAGCGCGTGTCAACGCGCTCCAGCGGGACAAGGGCAGCCTGGACAGTCCTTGGCGTGGCGCCGGGCTGGAGGAGGTGGGCGAGCTTTAGGATTCGCTTCGACTCGGCACGGCGCATGAAGTCGAATGCCTCGGAGCGCGCCGTCTCCCATCCGGGGCTGCGCGGGTCGAGGTCGAACGTCCGCCTGACGAGGCGAAGCGCCTCCCGCCATTCCTCATTTGAGAGATCGACCGCCATCGTCACTCCCGTTCGCCGGATGCGCCGAGCCACGCGTCGATGAGGAAGCGCGCAATGCTCCACTGGTTCGGGAGATTGGCTGGGAGGGCGTCCGGGGAATGCCAGGCGGCGCGTTTGACCTCCGCGCCGTCGGGACGCAGGACGCCGGACTTCGCCTTGGCGCGGAAGCCGACCATGAGCTGCGAGGGGTATGGCCAGGGCTGGCTGCGGATGTATTCGAGATCGCGGAACTCAATGCCGACCTCCTCCATGGCCTCGCGGCGCGCCGCCTCCTCAAGGGTCTCGCCCGGTTCGACAAAGCCGGCTATGAGGCTCCATATCCGTCCGCCGCCGGAGGCCTCGCGTTCGGCGAGAAGCAACTTCCCTTCGAACTCGACAGCCATGATGACGGCGACGTCTATCCGAGGGAAGAAGTCAGCGCGGCAGCTGGCGCACCGCATGGCGCGGTCCGCGCCATCCTTGCGGACCAGCGCCTCGCCGCACCTCGGGCAGAAGCGGTATGTCCTGCGCCAGTGCAGGAGCTGGAAGGCGCGGACAGCGGCGCCGAACCGCGCCGCATCGACGGCGGCGAAAAGGTCGCGAAGTGGCCGGAATGGGCCCGGCACGGATTCTTCGTCGCCGGCGTCGAAAACGCGGACAGGGCCAATTGACGGATCGTCGAAGGTCTCGACCGGGGCAATCCCGTCCATGCAGGCCGCGGGGAGCGACACCTCCCCGCCTTTGAAGACGACATCCATTCAGTTCCCCGTTCCGCCGCCCAGCGGCGGCCTGATTGCGACAATCGCGGGGAAGCCGCGGATGCCGAATCGCGCAAGGAGGGACAGCGCCTCACCCTCCATCGGATCCTCCACCTGGACGCGCAGGAATTCGCACTTGCCGAGTAGCGCGGCGACATCGGGATCCCTGAAGGTCGTTTTCTCCATTGTGCCGCAGCTTGCGCACCAGGAGGCGAAGAAATCAATCACTATCGGGCGGCCCGACGCGAGCGCACGTTCGAAGGCCGGATTGAAATCGTGGTAATCGACGGCGCCGTCTGCGGTTCCCCGCCTGGGCATGGCTAGCAAGGCGTAGCGCGCGGCCAGGGCGAAGGCGGCCAGGGCGAAGACCCACTTCACGGCGGCCATCCAGCGCCCGGGCCTTGGCAGGGTGGACAAACCGGCGCCCACAAGCGGCCATGGGAGGGCCAGCCCAAGGCCGAGGGCAAGGGGCAGGGCCAGGGCGGCGGAGCTGCCAGAGGCATGGAGCCCGGCGGCGTAAAGCATTGTCCCAAGCACGGCCGGCGCGACGCAGGCCCCGGCGAGGATTGCCGCCGCCGCCCCGGCGAGGGCGAGGGCCGGGAGCGGGAGATTCCCGCGCATGGCGGTCCTGCGGGAAGTGAAGTCAATGCTGAAGGCCCCGGCCATGGCAAGCCCTAGGAAGCAAAACAGGATGGACATCGCGGCATTGAAGGGGCGGGTTGACTGGATTGACCCGAAAATCGCGCCGCTCCGCGCAATCGCGAAGCCGGCGGCGCCGTATGTCAGGGCCATCGCGCCGCCATAGACGCAGCCCCTCAGCGCCCCACGGCGCCTGCCGCCGCCATTCGCCCCGATGCCGAGGACGGCCAGCTGGACAGGAAGCATCGGGAGCACGCACGGCGAGAGGTTGAGCAGCAGTCCCGCGAGGAAGGCTATGGCAAGCCGCCAGGCGAACGAGTCGCGGCCGCTGCCGGATGCGGCGTCCCCCGCGCCGCCATCCCCGAGGGCGTTGGCCCTGAGGAACCCTGCGAATTCGGCGGCGTCCATGTATCCATGCGCCACGGCGGAGACCGGCACGGCGCCGTCGGCCGCAAGGCCCTCGGTCGGAATGGCGCAAAAGTCAGGGGTGCAGTAGAATTGCGCGGACGCGGTGGGTGCAAACAGGGCCGCCACGATGGCGATGGCGCAAACTGCCATGGTTGGCCGCATCATGCAAGGGCCCCCTTGGCCAGGATTGCGACGTAGCAGGCGTACATTGCGAGAAAGACGACGCCCTTCCACCTGTCTATTTTCGCCTGCCGGCCCCCGAAGCGCAGGCAGAAGAGGAAAAGCGCAAGCGTCGCAAGGCCGACGGCCGGGAAATCGCGCACGAGCAGGGTGTGGACGACCGACGAGGCGCTTTCCCCGGTGATTGGAGAGACGGCGCCGGCAATGCCGACGACTGCCAGCGTGTTGAATAGGTTGGATCCGATTATATTGCCGAGGGCCATGTCGTGCTCGTTCTTCGAAATTGCCGCAATGGAGGATGCAAGTTCGGGGAGCGAAGTCCCGACGGCGACGATGGTAAGGCCGATGATGAGGTCGGGGACTCCTAGCGCCGTCGCCAACCCTGTTGCCGCCCAGACAAGCAGCATCGAGGATGCGAGGACTAGCGCCAGGCCGACCAGGATGCCGGCGGCCAGCCGCCAGACTGGGTGGGTGTCGGCGCCGCCCGCATCCTCCTGCGGCAATTGCTCGTGGGCGGCGTTCCAGGCGCATATCCCCGTGAAGGCGACAAGCATCAGTATGGATTCAAGCCGCGAAACGGAGCCGTCGAGGGCCAGCAGCCAGGCGGCGGCCGTGACGACGCACAGCACCGGCAGGTCGCGCTTCCTGGCGCCGTCGGCAACGGCAATCGGGGCAAGGACGGCCGTAAGGCCCAGTATCAGAAGGATGTTGGCGATGTTGGAGCCGTATGCGTTCCCGAGCGCTATGCCGGGATTGCCCCTGAAGGCGGAAATCGCCGAGACCGCCATTTCCGGAAGCGAGGTGCCGAAGCCAATGACGAACATCCCCACGAGTAGCGGGGACATGCCGCAGCGGCGGGAAAGCGCGGCCGCGCTGCCCACGAAGAGCCCGGCGCTCCAAACGAGGAGCGCGAGTCCGACGACCAGTCCGATTATGTATCTTAGAATCATTTGCATTGAATACACCTTGCGCGGTTCACCTGTTCCCCAATTCAATGGCTGGAAACCACTGTAAAGATTATACACCAGAATAGCTGGTGGCGCAACGCCATGGGGACGGCACCAAACAAGTGTTCACATCCTTCCGGATGCCCAATACCGTGTATGGGGCTCGCCGTCCTTCGCGCTTTTCGTTGGGGCAAAAGCCGATAGCCGTAGTCTGGATTGGGACATTCTTAAACACAAAGGGATTTTCGCGCAGAGAAGCAGGTGCGCGGCGGGACGCCGCACCTCCCAAGAAGGGTGCGGTGAGACGAGTTTTTTTAACACAAAGACACAAAGACACAAAGACAC
>JAFWPM010000190.1 GCA_017509565.1 Kiritimatiellia bacterium
CAACTACGGCCCCGACTCCGCAATCGGCTCCATCCACGTGGAGATCGACTCGGGCCTCGACGCCCCCGCGATCCACCGCCTCACGCGCGCCGTGCAGGTCGCCGTCCTGGAGAAGTTCCACGTCTTCCTGACCGTCGGAATCTACGCCAGCGACCCGGCGCGGAAGGCCGACCGCGACGCCATCGAGGCCGCCGCCAGGCGCCATCCGGGCGTCCTGGCCGTCCACGGTCTCTTCTTCGACGACGCCACGAACGAAGTCACCTTCGACGTCCTCGTTGACTTCACCGTCCGCGACCGCGCCGCGCTCCGCAAGGCGATCCACGACGAACTCGCCCCGCGCTTCCCCGGCCGCAAGCTCACATTCGCCTTCGACAACGACTACGCCGACGGCCCCGCCCGCACCCTCTCTCCGCAAGGCGAATAGCGCCGAATTGAAATATTGCCGGCGCATATCCGCAATTATCCTTTCCGCACGGCCCCATCGTCGCCCATGCCAGGCTTCCCGCCGCCACATTGGGAAAATGAGGCTCTGTTTCCACGCCGATATCTTTGCTATACTATACTCTTGCATAATTAGAACACATAGGAGCAACCATGGAACTGTCACCACTTGTTGAAAACGCCGGTCTCTGGACAATTCTACCCCCGCTGCTGGCAATTGTGCTGGCGCTTCTGACAAAGGAAGTCGTGTTCTCGCTCTTCCTCGGCATTCTCGCCGGGCTTGGCATCTACGCCGTCCAGGCGCCACTGCCGATCCAGCAGTTCCCGGTCGCTCTTGTATCGCTCGTGCGCGGAAGCATTGGCGACGGCGAACACCTCTCCGTCCTCGTGTTCGCCTTCTTCATGGGGCCGCTCATAGCTGTGATGACGCGCGCCGGCGGCGCGCAGGCCTTTGGCAAGTGGGCGGTCAAAAACCTCAAATCGGCTGCCGGCGCGCAGGTGGCGACAGTCGTCTTCGGGCTGCTCTTCTTCGTTGACGACTACTTCAACTGCCTCACGATCGGCAATGTCATGCGCCCTGTGACGGACAAGTTCCGCATCTCCCGCGAAAAGCTCGCATACTTCGTTGACGCCACCGCCGCGCCAATATGCGTCATCGCGCCGATCACGACATGGGCGGCATACATAGTCTCGATCTACGCGGACAACGTCCCCGGCGTCCCTGGCATGACTGCGTTCCTGCGCGCTATTCCTTTCAACCTCTACTCGATACTCTCGGTCGTGATGGTGCTTTGGCTCGCGCTGCGGCGTGGCGGCGACTATGGCCCGATGGCCGCGGCCGAGGCGCGCGCGCGGGCCGGCGACCCAGTTGGGGCGGCGGCATCCGACACTCACGACGAGGCCCTTGATCCGGCGGTTGTCTCCAATCGGGGCAGCGTGATTGACCTCGTGGTCCCGGTCGTCGTCCTGGTCGTATCCGGCATAGCGCTAATGCTCTATCTTGGCGGATACTGGTCCGTCCCGGCGGAAGGCGAAAAGCCCGTTACGGTATTCGCGGCGATAGGCGACACGCAGGCTGCGCTCGCCTTTGCGACGGCGTGCCTCATCGGACTGGCCGTGGCCTTCGTGCTGACGATTCCGCGCCGCGTCCTATCATATAGGGAATTCTTCGAATGCATCCCGGCCGGAATACGCATGATGGTCTCCGCGCTCATCATCCTGGCGCTCGCCTGGACGCTCTCGGCGATATGCAACAGCCTGCTCGGAATCGACGACTTCATCTCCGACGCCGTCAAGCGCGGCGCCGACGCGGGCGTTCTGCCGCTCTCGATGCTCCCGGCCGCCCTTTTCCTTCTCGCGTCGGTAATCGCCTTTTCGACCGGGACCTCGTGGGGCACATTCGGCATCCTCATACCGATAGCCGTGGCCGTGTGCAACAAGGTGGACCCCTCTCTAAACGCGCTTGTCCTCTCCTCCATTCTCTCGGGCTCGGTGATGGGCGACCACTGCTCGCCAATCTCCGACACGACAATCCTCTCCTCCACCGGTTCGCAGTGCCGCCACATCGACCATGTGCGGACGCAGCTACCGTACGCGCTAACCGTCGGCGCCGTGAGCGCCGTCGGCTATGTGGTCGCCGGACTCACCCGGACCATGGCCTACGGGGTCTCGGCGGCAGTCACGCTTGCCGTCTCGGCGGCGCTGCTTGTCGCGGCGCTCCTAGTCCTTCCCCGCATCATGCCGTCCGGCGCTAAATAGCCGGTCCCGCCTTCGGCTTTTTGCCGCTGGAGCCCGAATGCATGAAATATCCATCAAGACTCTTCGCCCTCGCCGCGCCGTTTGCGCTTTTCCTGGCACTTCCGGGATGCGCGGCGAAGGCTGGCGCCCCGTCATCTTCAAAAGGCAACACAACCATGAACATATACGAATACACCGTCAAGGCCCGCAATGGCGCCACCCTCGACCTCGCGACCCTCAGGGGCAAGGTCCTGCTCATCGTCAACACCGCGACAGGCTGCGGTTTTACGCCACAGTACGAAGGATTGGAGAAACTCTACGCCAAATACCACGCGAAGGGCCTGGAAATCCTTGACTTCCCCTGCGACCAGTTCGGCCACCAGGCTCCGGGAAGCGACGATGAAATCCACAACTTCTGCGCACTCAAGTACAATACCACATTCGACCAGCTCTCGAAAATCGAGGTGAACGGCGATGGCGCCGACCCGCTCTTCAAGTTCCTCAAGGCCGCGCGCCCGAAGGACGACGCCCCTGAGGCCGCAATCGCCGGCCTGCGCGACCTGCTTGCCAAGCACGGCCTTGCCGGCGCCAAGGACCCGGGCGACATCGAGTGGAACTTCACCAAGTTCCTCATCG
Source organism: Kiritimatiellia bacterium (assembly GCA_017509565.1). GTDB lineage: Bacteria > Verrucomicrobiota > Kiritimatiellia > RFP12 > JAAYLN01 > RGIG5952. Next base: position 2,815 of record JAFWPM010000190.1, read on the forward strand.
ACAGAAGCGGCGACATCGTAAAGCGCTTCCACCCGACGACGACGCCCGAAGCCATCGACGCCGAAATTGCCGCTCTGATGTAGAACTGGCGAAGTCGCACAACAGGGAATGCCAAATGACCTCACCGCGTAAAAAGGCCCCAACGCCTTGCAGACCAGTCGGTCTTGTCTGCGAATTTCTCGTAAATCCCATCGGGCTAGAAACCCTGGCGCCCAGGCTTTCATGGCGCATCGACGACAAGCGCAACGGCGCCAGCCAGACGGCGTACCGCCTAGTTGCAGCATCGTCGCCCGGAAAGCTCGATGCCGGAAAGCCCGACCTCTGGGACACGGGACGTGTTGCCACTTGCAATACGCTCGACATTGCCTATGCAGGGAAGCGGCTGCGCTCGCGGTCCGCGGTATTCTGGCGCGTGATGGTCTGGGACAAGGACGGCATTCCGTCGCAGTGGAGCGAGACCGCCACCTTCGAAATCGGCCTTTTCGGCAAGGGTGACATCGCCGCCAAGTGGATTGGCGCGAAGAAGCCACGCGCGAAGGAGGGCTTGCCCGCGCCGATGTTCCGCAAGGCGTTCTCGCTTCCGGCCGAGCCCGTTAAGGCGCGCCTCCACGCCTCGGCGTTCGGCGACCTCGAACTCACCGTCAACGGGCATCCAGCCGGCCCCGACCTCTTCGCCCCCGGCTGGACCGACTACCGCAGGCACGTCGAACTGGTGACATGGGACGTGACGGCGCTCCTCGGCAAGGGCGAAAACGTCATCGGCGCAATGCTCGGCGAGGGCTGGTACGCCGGCTCGCTCGTCTGGAAGGGCAACCGCAACCAGTATGGCGCGTCGCCGGCCTTCCTGGCGCAGCTTGAGGTGGAGTTCGCCGACGGTTCGCGCCAGACCGTCGCCACCGACACCACATGGGCATACTCCGAGAACGGCCCGGTCCGCTCCTCCGACCACTACATGGGCGAAGCCTACGACGCCCGCCTCGAACTTCCCGGCTGGGACGCCCCCGGTTTTTCCGCCAAGGGCTGGAAGAGGTCCGCGGAGATAACGGACCATCCTGCGGCCACGCTCTGCGCGCGCATCAACAACGGGATAAGGCGGCAATTGGAACTTCCGGCGAAGAAGCGCACGGAGCCGGTGCCTGGCCGGTACGTCTTCGACCTCGGGCAGAACATGGTGGGGCTGGAGCGGGTCGTCCTGCGCGGCAAGCCCGGCGCCGCAGTCACAATCCGCTTCGCCGAGATGCTCAACGCCGACGGCACCCTCTACACCGCCAACTACCGCTCCGCGCGCTCGACCGAC
>JAFWPM010000191.1 GCA_017509565.1 Kiritimatiellia bacterium
ACGGTCTTCGCGTCTGGGAGGACGTCGAAGATGAACTTCTCGAACTTGTAGCCGTTGGGCTTGTCGGGCTTGACGACGCTGCCGTCGTCCGCGCAGAAGGCAATCTTCTTGTGGGCGATGTGGAGCGGCAGCTCGGCGGATGTTTCGCGCTTGAGGAAGGCGAAGTCGAATACGTGGATGGCCACGGAGCCGTACTTGTAGTAGAGGTCGCCGGAATCCGTGCGCATGTTCTTCTGCTCTTCGGTCAGCTCCGTGTACTCGACCATCTCGTAGTGGCCGTCGCGGACAACCATCATGCCAAGCCCCTCCTGGGGGTCGCGCTTGGCGCAGACCTTGATGGAGATGTCGGACTTGAGGAGGAGGTGCAGGCCAATGAATGCCGGGTCGGCGATGTCAACCAGCGGATTGTCCACCTGGAAGTAGAAGACCGTCGAGATTGAGCGCCTCTGCATGTCGGCTATTGCGCCTGACGAGGAAAGCGCGGAGAGAATGCCGCCGTGGCCGTCCGGGCTCATGAAGATGTGCCCGGGTGCATCGAGGATGATCTTGCCCGACTTGTCCATAGCCGGCCAGACGCCCTGGCGGAAGAAAAACACGTCGGCCTTGTCGAGACCGAAGTACCCATGTTCCTCGAAGCACTTGCGCGTCGCCGCGTCGTTCACTTCGCTCGTCATGACGTAGAAGGGGACGGTCGTTTCGTAGCGGCGCGAAATTGCCAGGATCTTGCGCGCATGGAAGTGGAAGAGCGGCGCGCCCGTGATGGGGCCGATCGGGAATGCGCCCTTGGGGCCGTCGAATCCCAGGCGCGAACCCTGGCCGCCGGCGACCAGGACTACGGCGACGCGCCCGGAACGCAGCTCGTCCTCGCCGCGCGCAATGGCGGCGGCGCGTTCTGTTGGGTCGGTTAGTTCGATCGCCGGCGCAGGCTCCATCGGCGAGGATGGGGCCGCGGCCTTGCCTTTCCCCTTGAGCACCTTGCGCATGCGCGCCAGCGCATTGGTGTCGAGAGAGGCTACCTGGGCGCGGAGAGCCTCGCGCTCGGCGTCGCTGAGTTTATCCCAGAAGCGGAGGATGTGGGACTGTCCTTCGCCGACGATCTTTGAAAATTCCTTTTCCATGGTTGGGTCCTTTTGAGTTTGCCAAATCAGAGAATATTTTAGCATAATCCCCGCCTCCCTCCCATCCCCGCCTCCGCCGCATTCGCGCCGTCGGCCAGGCCGCACGGCGCTTGCGGGTGGCGGCATGCCGCGCCGGCGCGGACTCAGCGAGGTCGAAGCTTTCCCTTCTCCTCGCGGTATTTGACGGCGGCGCAGCCGGTTTCGCGCTGGAAAAAATGCGCGAAATACCACGGGGAGTTGAAGCCGAGCAGGGAGGCGATTTCCGATACCGGCAGGTCGCTCGACACCAGCAGGCTCTTTGCCCGCGCCAGCCTTGTCTCCGTCTGGAACCGCAGCGGCGGCATTCCGCACACCTTGGCGAAAACGTGGCGGAATGTCCTGTAGTTTACGCCAAGTCTCCCCGCCAGCGCCCTGTAGTCTATCACTTCCCCCGAGTGTTCGACGATGAACACCTTTGCCTTTCGGACAAGCTCCTCATGGCGCAGTCTCCCGTCCGCGCCCCCTCCGGCGCCCCTCGGCGCCTCGGCGAGTTCGGCCAGGAAGGCAAAAATGGCCGCGCTTGCGGCGAATGGGCGCGCCTGCCCGCTTTCCAGAACCGCGTCGACCGTGGAGGAAAAGACATTGCGCAGATGGAGCATCCTCTTCGAGCTCTGCACTACGCAGTCGTCGCCGAAGCCAGCCGCGGCCATGAGGCGCGACGCGACCGGCCCGCCGAAGCCAAGCCACTTCGTCGTCCAGCCTGTGGCCTTGTCCGGCCGGTAGCGGTGCCACGCGCCCGGCGCAATGGCAATTAGGGACCCGCGCGCCAGAACTGCGTGGCGCCCATTCTCGAACTCCGCTTCGCCACTGCCATCCTCCACGATCACCAGCTGCCACTCCGAGAGGACGCGGCCGCGCTCCCATGTGAAGTAATACTCGTCGGGATGCTCATGAAAGGGAAATTCCGCGCCAGGTTCGCTTCTCGCATGGCCAGCGCAGGTCGCGAACAGCCCCCATGCCTCAAGGGTGGCATCTACCGGAAAGTACCTGTAGGTGTATTTCATGGCTTTATTATACCATAATTGCCAAAAAGTGCAATTTTGCCAATAATTTTTATTGACATAATTGTCAATGAAGTTCAAAATAACTCACTAGTAAATAGGATTTCTTTTAAGGACTCCGAATGAATTCATCCGATAGGCCATATTTTGTCAAACGGCGCAAGCCACTTTCTGCGAACATAGGGCTTGCCAGTGTGGGTCTCGACACCTACTGGGCCCAATGCCCCGGCCTCCTCGACGACATGAAGCGCAAGGAGGACGCCTTCGCCGAAAAGCTTCAAGGTGGGGCGAGCCGTCCCGGCGAGCCGACCGTTTCAACTGTTCAACCTTTCAACCTTTCAACTATAATTTATATTTCAGCACCGAATTTGTCCCTTGCGAAGACACATACAACATTCCGTTTACAACACTCATGCCGTATGGTTTTTGG
>JAFWPM010000192.1 GCA_017509565.1 Kiritimatiellia bacterium
ATGAACAAAGCGCAAACTCGAAATTTCGCGATTGCGGCCACGGCGGCCGCAATCATTCTCGCAATCGCAAACGCATGGCTTCTGCTCTCGCTGGCGAGGCTTCGCGCGGAAACGCGCGAAACCGGCGGCGCCGGCGACGCGGCAATCGTCTCGAACGAGCTGGCCAAGGCGACAGCCGGGCTTGAGACAGCCGCGAAGCCCGGGCGCATCCGCGCCACATACGCCAGATACGACGACTACTACGACTGCGCCTTGGTCGGGCTGTCGCTGCCCGGCGACTGGCCCTGCCCGCCAAAGGATGGCAAGGCTTTTGAAATCGAGCCGGAAGTCAAGGGGCTTTCGTATTCGCGCACCCATGACTATGAATATGACAGCTATGCGCTCAGCTTCCAAGGCGACTTCGCGCCAGACACGTCATACACGCTGACGATCATGCCGGGCTGGACGGACTCGTCGAACGCAACGCTTGAAAGGCCCGCGCGGCTCTCCTTCCGCACCCCGCCGGCCAAGCCGACATTCTCCCTTGCCGCCAACTGCAGGTACTTCCCGGCCTCGCGCCAGATGGTCCGGCTCCCGTACACGGCGTCGGGCGTCACAAACATCCACGTCACAGTGTCGCGCGTCTACGACAACGACATCCCGCTCTACGGCCTCAGCTACGGGCGCCAGGCCGACAACGCGGAGCAAATCGCGGAGGCGGACTTCCCGGCCGGCGGGACCATAGGCGACCCGAGGCGCACCAACGGCTTCATAGACCTCTCGGCGATGAAGTTCGAGGCGAAGCCCGGCATCTACCGGGTGGGCGTCACAACATTGCCGCAGACGTTCAACAGCGATTTCGAATATGACGACGGCGCATACCACAGGACGTCGCACGAGGCGTTTTTCGCGCTCACGGGACTGGCCCTGCAGGCGGCGCTGCCGCAGCATGGCGGCAAGGCCGCGATATTCGTAACGTCATTTGCAGACGGGCGCCCCGTCGCCAGCGCCGAGGTCGCCATCATGACAAGGGCGCACCAGACCGCCGCCAAGGGCATCACCGGTGAAAACGGCCTCGCGCTGCTCGACTTCTCCATTTCCCCGGACGACATGGCCACAATCGCCGTGGCGAAAGCCGGCCGCGACACCGCCTGTCTCAACTTGGTCGGCGACAATCTGCTGACCCACGGGGCGCCCCTCCAGAATGAAGTCGTGGACAACCCGCTGGCGCTCGTATTCTCGGAGCGCGAACTTGTCCGTCCCGGCGAGGAGTTCGAATCGGCCGTGTTCGCCCGCGAACCGCTTGAAAAGGGCGCCTCCGCACTGGCCGGGGCCCCAATTGAACTCACCCTCTGCGACCCGTCCGGGGATGTCGTCGGGCGGCAGAGGGCCGTCACCGACGCCTTCGGCTTCGCGCGCGCCAGCTGGAGTATCCCCGCAAACGCCGAAATTGGCAACTGGAGCGTGGGTTGCGACATCGGAGGCGTGACATGCGGGACCTTGCTGGAAAGGGTCGCGGCATACCGCCCCGACAGGATCGATGTCGGCATCGAAACCCAGGCGAAGGAGGTTGTCGGGCTCGCCGAGCCCGTCAGGCTCAACGGCCGCGCCACATACTACTTCGGGGAACCTCTCTCCGGCGGCCACGCGACCTTCCGCTCGGCAAAATTCGACGCGGCGGCGCCGAAGCGCTGGCGCGGCTGGAACGTCGGGACGCCGACGAATGCGGGTGCGGTGGACTGGCGCTCGGACCTCGTGACATCAGAGGACGGGACATTCGGCGCTGTGTTCCCCGGACTGGCCGCCTGCGGCGTCACAAACTCCTGCGCGCCTGTCGGGATCATATTCGGCGCGACCGTCCAGGAACCGGGCGGCAGGGCCGTTTCCGCCAGCGACGTCGTCGTCGTCCACCCGACGCCGGACTACCTCGCCATCCGCCAGGACGAGAACGCGCCATGCTCGTTCGACCTGACATTCTTCCCCGCAATCGCCGGCACGGCGGTCCCTTCAGATGGCCGCAGGATTTCAGTCGAGCTGGCCAGGCGCCGCTGGGAGCGCTACTTCGAGACGGGGGGCAACGGCCAGGTCAAGGCACTCTGGCGCGAAATCACAGAACCGCTAAAGGACCTTTCCCGCGCCATCGAGGTCCCGGACGGCGACGCCATCGCGTGGACGGGGCGCCTCGACTACGCCGAATCCGACCTCCCCGGCGGGCGCTACCTCCTTGCCGCCGCCTGCGGCGACCGCATCACGGCATTCGAGTTCTGGCGCGTCGAAGGCGACGGCGGCGGGCGCTCCTCAAGCCCCAACGCGATCGAGCTCACGCCAAGCGCCGAAAAGTTCGCACCCGGAGACACGGCGGCGGTCACGTTCCACGCCCCGTCCGAAATGACCGCGACCGTCGTCGCAGGGGCGTTCGGCATAGAATTCACCGACTCCTTCACGGCCACCCAGGGGCTGAACCGCGTGGAATTCACAATTCCCGAGGGGACACTGAGCGCGAACTACCATGTCTCCGTGACGCTGGCCGGCATGGACGGCGGCGCAGAGCGCCTTTCTGGAACCGCCAAACTGGCCGTAGACCTCTCCAAGTCGCACCGCCTGGTCCCCGAGCTGGACATCCCCGGGGAGCTCAGGCCGGGCGGGAAGGCCAGAATCGCGGTGTCGCTCAAGGACGCCTCCGGCAGTCCGGCGCCGGGCCTAGTCCGCATAGCGGCCATTGACGAAGGCGTGGCCGCGCTGACCGACTTCCACGCCGCCGACGCCTACAAGTTCTTCTTCGGCATCAGGACTGGCCTGCCATTCCGCCGCTTCGACTGCTTCGGGGCGATATTCCCCGACCTGCGAATCCTGCCCGACGGCTCCTTCGGCGGCGACGGCTTCGGCGCGCCCCTTGCCAAGTCGATGGCCGACGCGAACAGGGAGGCCAGCGTCAAGGAAAAGGCGACCGCCCGCATTGTGGTCCCGCCAGTGGAGGTCGCAGACGACGGGACGGCGACGGTCGAAGTGGAAATCCCCGACCATCTTGGGGCTCTCCGTTTCATGGCCGTGGCCGGCAACGCCACATCGGCTGGATCGACCGAAGAGACCGTCGCCGTGCGCAACCCGATATCCGTCATGCCGTCCATCCCGCGCTTCGCGTCGGCCGGCGACCGCTTCATGGCATCCGCCACCCTGTTCAACCATGAGGCGGGGAACGACGGCTGGACTTTCCGCGCATCCCTGCCCGACGGCCTCGCCCTGGCCGATGGCGGCCGCGAAGTCTCGCTTTCAGGGACCCTTGCCGCAGGCCAGTCCACCAACCTGGCATTCGAGGTCGTGGCCGGCCCGTCCGCCAGCGGTCCGCAGGACGTCGCCTTCGACTTCGCGATTGGCGAAGAGCGGGCTTCGGCCGTTGCGACGGCCAACCTCCGCCCGGCAAGGCCGGCCGAGACGCGCACCCGCTACATCACGATCCCCAAGGGCGGCGCGACCATCCCGGCGGACGCCGGCGACTGGATTGGCGACGCGGAGTCGCGCCTCACGCTCGCCGGATCCCCGGCGGCGGCGATTTCCGAATCCCTCGCCTGGCTTGCCGGGTACCCCTACGGCTGCCTTGAGCAGACGGTATCCGGAGCATTCCCCTTCATTGTCGCAACGGAACTTGCGCAACTCGGCCTCATAGACGACGACGCGCGGCGGGACGCCGACATGAAGATACGGCTCGCATACGCCGAAATACTCCCGATGTGGCGCCACGGCGGCGACTTCGGGATGTGGCCCTGGTCGACGGACACTTGGCGCTACGGCTCGCTCTACGCCTGCCACTTCATCTTCGAGGCCACCAGGATTGGCGCCATATCCCCGGCGCCCCCGTTCCTGGCAAGGCTGCGCCGGTGGCTCGTCGGCGTAGCCGCGGACGCAAGCCCGCAGAACCGCGGGGACGCCGCCTACGCGGCCTACGTCCTCGCGGTCGCCGACGACCCCGCCTTTGCCGGGCCGGCGCGCAACATTGTCGAGGAGGGTGGGAACGACTTCGCCTCATTCCTGGCGGCGGCGGCGCTGATGCGCGGCGGCTTCGCATCGGAAGGTGCCGCAGCCTTCGACGCCGCCGTCTCGGCGCGCGTCTGGGAGGGCAGCGACGCCGACTCGCGCGTCAGGGAACCCGGCATGGCGCTCTTCATCGCCGCCAAGTCCGGCTACGGCAACCTCGCGGCATTCCTCCCCGCCGTGGAGGCGCTCCAGTCCATGCTCCGCGAAGACGGTTCGGCCTGGGGCACGACGCGCGACAACGCCTGGGCGGTCCTTGGCCTCGCGCCATTCGCGGCCCGCATGGGCGCCGGCTTCGCGACAGGCACGGTCTCCGCAGGCGGCGCAGCCCCCACGGCCTTCGACGCCTCGGCCAGGCCCGTGAAGTTCGCCCGCGACACCGCCGCTGAGATCGCCATCTCGGCCGACGGCCCCATATTCGCGTGCGTGGAGACCGTCGGAATCCCCGCCGCCCCGCTGCGCCGCGACTGGCCCATCTCCATCTCCCGCCGCTACCTTGACGGCGACGGCAACGAGGTCACCTCCGTCAAGCGCGGCGAACTCGTCACGGCCGTCCTGGAAATCAGGACGCCGCGCCCGATAAACGACGCCGTCATCGCGGACCTCGTCCCGGGCGGGTTCGAGCTTGAGGACAAGTCCTTCGCAACCCGCTCCACGCTCGGCGCGTACAAACTCCCCGAAGGCGCCAGCCAGCCATCCGGCACGGAGGAGATCCGCGACGACCGCTGGCTGTGGTTCGGCAGGCTGGACGCCGACGACCCCGCGCTCACCCCACTCACGCTTTCATACCGCCTCCGCGCCGTGACAGTCGGCACCTACGCCGTCCCGTCGGCCGCGGTCGAGGACATGTATTCGCCGGACCTCGCCGGACGATTCTCCCCGGAGTCCCGGATTAGGATTGTCGAATAGCGCCCCGCAGCGGCACCTTGACACGCCGACCGCGGTAAGGTAAGATTTTCCTGATGGAAACGCGCTTTGCTATACACTCCCCCAACTGGCTTGGCGACGCCGTCATGTTCCTGCCGGCATGGCGGGCATGGCGCGACGCCCACCGCTCCGCCGAAGTCGCCGTCGTCGCGAAGGCGCGCGTCGCGGGGCTCTGGCGCCTCGTAAAGGACGCGGGGCGCCTGGTAGTCCTTGACGACGGGCGGGGAGGCATGCGGCGCGCGATCGCCGAACTCAGGGAATTCGGCGCGGATGCGCCCTTCCGGGCGCTCTGCGCGCCTCAGTCCCTGCGCTCGGCCTGGCTTCTCTGGCGAGGCGGCGCGCGGCGCATCCGCGGCACCCGCGGCCAGCTGCGCCTCCCATTCGTCGGCGACCCCGTTTCCCTCCGCGACCTGTCCGGGGCGCACCAGTCGCTCGAATACGCGCGGATCATGGGCGTTTCGCCCGAAGCGCTCCCGCCGCCATCCGCGGCGCTCGGAATGTCCGCCCTCCCGGACGTCTCCGGCATCTGCGACACATGCGCCGCACTCGCGGTGCTTCCCGGCGCGGCGCGCGGGGGCTCCAAGCGCTGGCCGCCGGAGTTTTTCGCCGAGACGGCCGCGCGCGC
>JAFWPM010000022.1 GCA_017509565.1 Kiritimatiellia bacterium
GCCAGGGCATGGCGGCGCCGTGGTGAGGATCAAGCTTAGGGAGATGCGCCTGAAGGACAGGAACATCTCCAGGGGAATGGCCTTCGGGTCGAAGGACTTCGTGAAGGCGAGGATAGGCGAATACAGCCGGACGGGGAAGGCGGGGACCAAGCCGGTGATGTTTGGCACGGGCGAGCGAAGTACGCCGCTGTTCTGCACCGGGAGGCGAAGCGCCTGAAAAACAGAGGACATAGCAAACGGCAAACAAACTAACTTAACATATAAATGAAGGGTGTCTCCCTTAAGTTGTTGCTGTCAACCAGGATGGCGAGGGCGTCCTTTTCCGCAACCGGTACGGGAAGGGCACCGTCTTCGTCTGCATCCACAACTTCGAGAAGACCTTCTACGCCGATGCCGGACGCTACGAAAGCGACGCCTGTGAAATCTGGGCCAAAGTCTGCCCGGTTGAACGCATTGTGACGTTTCTCCGTAGCGGCGGGGCCTCGTCGTCCCGCCATGGCCTTTTGCTGTCCGAGCACTTCTTCGACGATCGCAATTGCGGAGTCCTCATCGTGAACAACGGGTCGTGCGCCTATGTCGGCAAACCATCCATCCGCTCCGGCTGGAGCGTTGAATCGGCTGTGACCGACGCCCCCGACGCGGCGAAATGGAATGACGGGACGCTGACGCTTGCGCCCTGCGCGGGAATCCTTCTCCTAGCCAGGAAATAACCGCGCGTGTGCGCGGCGGGACGCCGCATCCCCGAGGTCGAAAAAGGTGGGGCGAGCCCTCCCCGGCGAGCCGCACTTGGGAGGGTCGCGCTTCCGCGCGACCACGGTGCGGAATCATGTGGAGGCGCGGAGAAGTTTGGCTGCGTCGCCAACCGGGAAGCGTGCGTCAATCGATGCCAAGGGACGACTTCCCGGAATTGAGATGGGCGCGAATTGCGAATTCCGCCATGTCGGGGGTCTCCGCGTCCCGCAGCGCCTCCAGCAGCGCGACGTGGGAGCGCTGGGACGAATTGCGGTGCGGGACGGTCTTGTCGAGCATGCTTATTTCGTAAAACAGACCTACGCCCACCGCCTTGCGGAATGACGCAAGGAATGCGTCGGAGCCTACGAGCGATGCCAGCGCGATGTGGAATTCCGATTCGCCGCGCCAGCGCGCCCTGTTGGCGGTGCGCGCGGCATCGACGGCCTTTGCCAGCGGAAGCAGCGTCTCCCAGTTGCTGCGGACGGGTTCGCCGAAAATGAGCCGCGCCGCCTGGCATTCAAGCGCCTCGCGGATCCAGTGGCGCCCGCGCACGTCCTCCTTATTCAGCACCCTGACGCGGGTAAGGCTCCGTGGGCGCGTCTCGAGAAGACCTTCCTCCGTCAGGAGCAGCATCGCCTCCAGGACAGGTGCCACGCTCATGCCGAGTTGCGCGGCAACCGACCGCCTGTCTATGACATCCCCCGGGCGCAGTTCACCGTCGATAATCTTGCCCTCGATGATGCGGTAGGCCTGGTCCTTGAAGGATTCATGCTTCTTTACCGCTTCGCTTTTCCGCACTTTATCCATGCTTTCCATTGTAGCGAAGTGCCTTTCTTCGCGCAACCTGATTCGTTCCTGATCGCTTGAGAAAAAATTGCTTGACATCCCCCTCAACTTCTGGCATAATCATCCAAAACTCGAATCTGATATATCACAACGGATTGGCATATGGCTTCGCCTAGCAAAATTCCTTTCATTGACCTTTCCGCAGATACCGCGCGCCAGACCATTATTGCGGCCGGGACGGCGGAGGTTTACCAAGGGCACCCGACGACGGTTCTCACGCGAGCGGGGAAGCTCCTCTGCGTCTGGACGACGGGACACGGCGGTCCGTGCGGCCCCGCCGCGGAGTCGCTCGATGGCGGCCGCACGTGGACGCGCATCGACGGCCGCCTCCCGCCAGAATACGGCGCGGAATGCCGCAACTGCCCGACTCTCCAGAAGATGGTGCTCCCAGACGGACGTGAGCGCATTCTCGTTTTCTCGGCGCGTCCGCCGAATGGCGACCACCGCAATTGCGACGGCATCTGCCCGCTCGGCATCGCCTATTCTGACGATGACGGGGTGACTTGGCGCATGGCGCCCCCGGCGGAAGTGTCGGCCATGATGCCGCCCACGGGCTTCATCCAGCTCACGGACGGCTCAGTGGCCCTCTTCGGCCAGGTATTCAAAAGCTTGAAGCGCGCCAAGGACCGCCCAACCGACGACCAGAACGTGTGGATGGCTACATCGCCCGACGGGCTGTCGTGGTCGCCCATGCGCATTGTCGCCTCCGCGCCGGAAAAGAACCTTTGCGAACCGTTTGCCATCCGTTCGCCTGACGGGCGCGAAATCGCCCTCCTTCTGCGCGAAAACCGCCACACCGGATGCAGCATGATGGTCTTTAGCCAAGACGAGGGACGGACTTGGACGGCACCCGTTGACACCGCCCCGGAACTCACCGGCGACCGCCATGAGGGCGTCGTCCTGCCCGACGGACGCCTCTTCATCGCCTTCCGCGACCGCATGGTTGTGGCGACGACGCCCTCGTCGTCGCGGGACAGCGGGGGCGCCGTCGCCACATCCACCTACGGCCACTATGTCGCGTGGGTCGGCACGTGGGATGACCTCCGCATGGCCCGTCCAGGCCAGTGCCGGGTGAAGCTACTGCACAGCCATGCCGGCGAAGAAGGACTTGAAAACGCGGCGTGGAAGGGC
>JAFWPM010000193.1 GCA_017509565.1 Kiritimatiellia bacterium
CGCCGCCCGCGTGGCGAAGGCCGTCCGCGCCGCCGTCCCGTGCAAGCGGGTGGGCGTAGCCGTCCTGGGCATGGAAGTGCCGCACGCGCACATCCATCTGGTCCCGCTCCAGACCGAAGGGGATATGGATTTCCGCAAGGAGAAAAAACAGCTTTCCCCCGAGCGCTTCGCCGCCATCGCGACCGCCATTGCGGACACGATCCAAAACGAGAGCCGCCACCCCGCGAACCGGATGCAGCTGGAGACCAGGACAAAAACCATGATGATTGCGCAGTTCGACGCGACGCTTATCCAGAATACGCCCCGGCTGTATGCCTCGCCTTTGAGGTTGGCGGCGACTATCTTTATCAAAGGCGGCCAGAACATCGCCTGCGCGAAGCCGTTTACGGCCCAGAGCGCGACCATTGCGGGGATGCAGCCGACGATGAAGGTCATGGACGCGTTGCAGGCCGCGGTGATTAGCAGGGCGATGAATATCAGCCGGCGCGAGTCGAAGCGGTCGGCCAGAAATCCTGTGACGAACTGGCCGGTGCCGTAGACGGCCACCGCGGCCGTGCTTGCAAGCCCGAGCGCCGTGCGCGCGAGGCCGGTGTCCTCGCAGATCGCGAGGATCGAGGCGTCGTAGCCCTTGCGCGTCATGTAGCTCGTGAAGTATATCGCGCAGCAGAGGACTGTCAGCCAGATTTCGGCGATACGGCCCCTTGTGCCATCCGCGGGGGTCGCCTCCAGCGCAACTTGTTGTTCTGTGGATTTCATTTCAGCGGCAACTATTATACCGCAAAACCGGAACGGCCGCCATCCGCCGCGGAAACGCGGGATCGCAGCCAGTCCCTGACTTTTGCCGGGATGCGGCCTCAGCGCGGCATTGCCGCCGGGCGCCCGCGCATCTTTTCGGGGACATCCAGTCCCAGCAGCGCCAGAATCGTAGGCGCCGTGTCCATCAGGAGGATGGGCCCGCGGAGCACGAGCCCATTGGCTGCGCCACCGGAAATCAGGAACGGGACTTCGAATACGCGGATGTCCTCCTTGCCGCCGTGGCCCTTGTCCAGTCCGCCGTGGTCGGCGACGAAGATTATCGCCGTATCGTCCCAGAGACCAAGCGACCTGAGGCCATCGGCCAGACGGCCGATGTTGGCATCGACATTGATGCAGGCGTTGGTGTACTGGGGCGACCCCCATCCCGTGGCGTGGCCGGTCGCATCGACCTGCCCCTGGTAGAGGAGCATGAAAAGCGGGTTTCGTGAGAGCTGGCGCAGGCCTTCGTCGAAGACGGCCGAGTCGCGCCCCTTGTAGGCTGACGATACGCCGGCGAAATGCCGAGTCCTGGAAGCCTCGTTCGTGGCGAGGCAGAAGCCGAGGCCGGCCCATGTGTAGAGCGTCGCGGTGTAGGCGCCAGGCCTCTGCCGGCGGATTTCCGCCACAAGGTCGGGGAGCGACCCGTCAGGCTGGAGGGCGCAGTCCGGCGGCTCTATGCCTGGCGCAGTGCTGTTCCAGAGGTTGTAGCCGTGGATTTCCGGCGGCAGGCCGGAAAACGCGCTTTTCCAATTGATTGCCGAGGCTGTTGGCCGATGGCAGCGCGCGACGGCGTATGTCCCGGAGTCGCGCAGGGCCCGGAGGTTTGGCATCTCGTCCCATGGAATGTAGCGGGCCCCGAGGCCGTCCACGCCGATGAGAATCACGCGCCTGGCCTGGGATTGCGCGGCCTGGGGGGCCGCGCTGTCAAGTTGACTGGGAGGTTCCGACGCGGGGGTGGCGAAAGAGCGCGCGGCGAGGCAAAGCGCGGCGCAAAGGGGAAAACGAAACAGGCTGTTCATTGGAGATTTTCCGGCGGCAGGCAATTGCCGCCGATTGCGTTTGGGCTCGGCAATTGCCGCCGATTGCTACCGCACAACCAGAACGAAGGGCGATTCCATCGGGCGCTCCGCGCCGCCGCCGGCGAGGAGATACTTGCCGGCGTTGCGGAAGTAGGTCTCGGTCACGCGATCCCACAGCGCCGCGCCGCCTGTCATCGGATCGCGCACCGGCACAAGATTGCGCACAAGCGCGTACGAGCCGTCCTGCTGCTTCTCGCGGAGCTTCAGAGAATATACGCGAGTCTTGCTTGGATAGCGAGTCACGCCATCCTGATTGACGGCGAAGAGGTACATCGGACGCTCCGTGTCGACGGGACCGGCGATGGTCCGCGTCAGGCTGGCCTCCGTGGTCCAAACGCCGTTCCCGTTTCTCGTCGCGATCGAATAATGCTGGTCGCCGGCATCGAGATGGGATGAAATTTGGTACCGTGTCCCCACCGTGGCGGTCAGCCCGGCTCCGTCCTTGCTCAAACCGAACAACTCCGCGCTGTATCCAATGCGATGGCCGGCGCCGTCATTCTTCCAATGGTGGTACGGATAGAACCGTATGAAGGCTGTGCCCCGGTTGTTGGTCTTGTAGCTGTCCTTCGCTCCCACGAACGCGCCGTCGTTCGGGACGGCAAGCCACTCCATCACAGCCTCCATCTCGACTCCGTCCTTGCCGATGATGCCGAGATTGACAAAGTCAAGGTTCCCGTCCGAATCAACGTATTCCAGGCGCGTCTTCGGACGCATCGTCGTGCGGAGCGTATTCGTGACGCCGCCCACCTGCGTGGCGAGGTCGAACTCGTGACTGTCGCCGTCCAGCTGACGATAGATCCGCTCGGTCACCGCGTCGTAGAGGCCGGCGTAGGCCGTGCCCGCGGCGTTGGTCGCCACCACCGGCACGAAGTCGCGCAGCAGCTCGTCGCCGTCCCAGATCGTCGTGCGGTACAGGAGGGCGTTCGAGTAGAACTTGGCCTGGTTGTACCGGCCGTCGTTGCACGCCAGCAGGTACATCGTGTTGGTCGTGAACATCTCGCCGGTCAGGTAGGCGGTGTCCTTGTGCAGTTCCACGGGAGTCCCGCCGTTCTTGCTGACGGTCACGGACTGGTAGCCGTCCTGGATGTCGGACTTGATGAGGTAGCGCGTGTCCATGTAGTAGGAGACGTCGTTCGTCGGTGCGACCTTGTTGATCGTGGTCTTGCCCGGCATGGTCCCGTAGGCGTAACGGAACTGGGACTCGTAGTTGTAGGCCGGGTAGAGGCGCGTGTTGCCGCCATCGCGACGGGCGCCGAGGATGCAGTGGTCGCCGTCGTATTGGCGCATGCTGATGTCGATTTCGCTCTTGAGCCCGCCCTTGCCCCAGACGTGCGTGTCGAAATGCTGGTTGCCGTCCGCCCAGACCCACTTCACGAAATCGAGCGGCTTGTCGAGCACGGGGCCGGCGACGAAGTTGTCGCCGCTGAAGGAGTAGTAGATCTTGCCCTCCACCTTGTCGTAGAGTCCGGCGCGTCCGTCCTTGATGCAGGGCAGGTAGTGGCGGATGAGGTCGAGTTCGCCCGACTGGGCGTTCTTCTTCCAGATCTTCAGCTCGTAGAGCTTGCCTTTGCTGAACCATTTCGCAGGTCCGCTTAAGTTGCAGGCAAACACGTAAAGATTCAGATGCAGATTGACGACGCCGTTCGTCCTGAACGTCTCCAGGTCTGTGGCGCTGAACGTGTTCTTCCCGTTCTGGACGAGCTGGAGCGAATTGGTGTCGGACATGTCCGTGACGATCTCATAGCGCCGCCCGCCGACGAACGGGAACGAGCCATCGGGGTTCTTGCGCTGCTTGACGCCGTAGCCGAAGAACGGCTTGCCGCCTCCGCCG
>JAFWPM010000194.1 GCA_017509565.1 Kiritimatiellia bacterium
ACACCCTCCGGCACTGCTTCGCGTCGCATCTTCTCGCCAACGGCGCCGACATCCGCGCCATCCAGGAGATGCTTGGCCACGCGGACATCGCCACGACCCAGATTTACACACACGTGGACGCCGGGCGGATTCTCGACATCCACCGCCGCTTCCACCCCAGGCGCTAGCCCCCGCCCCGGGCCATGCCCCAGCGAAAAGGCCGGCGGCGCCACATGGCGCCGCCGGCCTTTTCGCTGCGCTGGCTGACTGCCTGCGCTAGACCTCGAAGGTGTTGCCCTTCGGCGGCTCGTCTTCCGCGGCGTTCGCGGCGTAGTCGCCGGCCGGGAAGATGGCGTTCAGGACGATGCCTGCGAGCGACGCGACCGCGAGCGACGAAAGCGTCGCGTGGAACTTGCCGATGACAATCGGGAGCGTGACGCCGCCGAGCGCCGTGACGAGGATCACCGCCGCGATGATGAGGTTGCGGCTCTTCGAGAAGTCCACGTGGTTCTCGACGAGGTTGCGGATGCCGACCGCCGAGATCATGCCGTAGAGGACGAACGAGATGCCGCCCACAATCGGGCCGGGGATCGTCGCGATCACGGCCGCGAACTTCGGGCAGAACGAGAGCAGGATCGCGAAGACCGCCGCGATGCGGATGACGACGGGGTTGAAGACGCGCGAGAGCGCCAGGACGCCCGTGTTCTCGCCGTAGGTCGTGTTGGCGGGGCCGCCGAAGAGCGAGGCGAAGGTCGTCGCGAGGCCGTCGCCGGTAAGTGTGCGGTGCAGGCCCGGATCCTTGATGAAGTCCCTGCCGACCGTAGAGGAGATGGCGCTGATGTCGCCAATGTGCTCCATGATCGTCGCGAGCGCAATCGGCACGATGGCGATGATCGCGCTCCAGATCTGCGCGCCGTTCGAGAAGTCTACGCCGAGAATCGTGCTGGCCCTGTGGACCGGGAGGCCAATCCAGGCGGCGTCCTTGACGGCGGAGAAATCAACCTGCTTCATGCAGCAGGCGACGGCGTAGGAGACGACCAGTCCGATGAGAATCGGGATGATCTTGATCATGCCCCTGCCCCAGATGTTGCAGATGACGATGACGGCGAGGGCGGTGAGGGCTAGCGTCCAGTTGGCTTTGCAGGAGCTGACGGCGACCGGCGCGAGGCCAAGGCCGATTGCGACGATGATCGGCCCTGTGACGATCGGCGGGAAGCAGCGCATGACGCGCTTGACTCCGAATGCCTTGATGAGCCCGGCGAGCACGAGGTAGACAAGGCCCGAGCACGCAACGCCCAGGCAGGCGTATGGGAGGAGGGCGGTGTTGGCCGAACCGTCCGCGAGGCGCGGCGCTATCGCCGCGTAGCCGCCTAGGAAGGCGAACGATGAGCCTAGGAAGGCGGGGACTTTGCCGCCGGTGATCAGGTGGAACAGCAGGGTGCCGAGGCCGGCCATGAGGAGCGTCGTGCCGATGTCGAGGCCCGTGATGAGCGGGACGGTTACGGTGGCTCCGAACATTGCGAACATGTGCTGGAGGCCAAGGACTGCGGCCTTGCCGGGATTGAGTTGCTTTTCCATTGCTTTGGTGGTTGGGGGTTGTCTTTCGGGGTTGTGGTTAAGCTGTCAGGGGGCATGCGCGCATGTCGCGGGCATTCATGGTCCTTCGTCCTATGTCATCAATTTGCCATTCCCGCCATTTGCGCCATGCCATTTCATTCGTCCAGCGCGTTGCGGTAGGCGAAGCGCCTGACCTTCCCGGCCGAGGTGCGGACAAGCGGATCCTTGCGGACTTCGACCTTGCGTGGCGTCTTGTATTCGGCAAGCGACTTGCATCTCGTGGCGACGACCTTGCGCATCTTCGCCTCCACCTTCGTCCAGTCGGGCGTCCTGCCGCCGTTTTCCGAAGTGAAGTAGTCCATGTCCGGAACCACTATGACGCCGACCTTTTCGCCGACTTCGCCGCTTTCCGTGTAGCCGATTACGACGACATCCTGGACATGGCGGTCGCGCCCGATGCAGATTTCCACCTCCTCGGGGTAGATGTTCTTGCCCTCGCGGTTGACGATGAGGGCCTTGCGGCGGCCGCGGATTGTCAGGAACCCGTCGGCGTCCTGGGAGGCGAGGTCGCCGGTGTGAAGCCAGCCGTCCGAATCCAGGGTCTCGGCGGTGGCCTCCGGGTTTCCGAGATAGCCCTTCATCACCATTGGTCCGCGAACGAGGATTTCGCCTACGCCGTTGGCGTCCTTGTCCGCCAGGCGCAGTTCGACATTGCCCATGGGGATGCCGATTGTGCCGACGTGGTTGTCGTCGAATGGCCTGATCGAGACAATCGGCGCGGCCTCGGTCAGTCCATACCCTTCGATGATCGGCATGTCGAGGGCCCGCATCTCGTGGAGCAGCTTCGCGGAGCATGGCGCCCCGCCTACGATGAAGAGCTTCAGGCGGCCGCCGAAGTTTGCCTTGATGCGCGGTATGAGGAGCCTCTTGAGCCCCAGGCGCGCAAGCCAGCGGCCGATGGGGTTCTTCTTGATGCCGTCCTCGATGCGGTCGTGCATCTTCTCGATGAGCAGCGGGACCGCCATGATTATCGACGGCCTGAAATGGCGCATGTCCTCGCCGATTGTCCTCAGGCTCGTGGTGAACTGGACTCCGCAGCCGAGGCGCAGGGGGACGACGAAGTTCGTGTTGAAGGAGAAGGCGTGGAACAGCGGCAGGATTACGAAGAAGTCATCCGTCGAGTCAACGTGCTGCCTGAACATGTCGATGGCCGCGTCGGCGTCGGAGCAGAAGTTGCCGTTGGTCAGGACCGCGCCCTTGGGATGCCCGGTGGTTCCCGAGGTGTAGATAATTGATGCTATGTCGTCGTTCGCCACGGCGGCGGCGGCGATTGGGTCGTCCTTGTCGTTGCAGGCGAGGGCCTCGCCCAGCAGGTCGCCCAAATCGTAGCAGGGGCGCCCGCCAAGCGTGGCGGGCGCATTGTGGGCCTTTCCATCGACCAGCACCAGGGCCTTGACCTCCGGCAGGGAGTCGATTATCTCGGAATAGACCGGGATGTGGTGGGCGTCGGTGTAGATCACCGTCGCCTTGGAGTCGTTCAGAATGTAGGAAATCTCCTGCGGCTTTAGCTTGGGGTCGAGCGGGACGACCGGAATCGCGAGGGCGTTGTGCCCGAGGTAGAGTTCGATCCAGTTGGCGCCGTTGTCGAGCATTATCGCCACGGGGGCGCCGCGCGACTTTATTGCAAGCCGCGAGGATGCGAAGCGCGCCACCGCCGCCACCCTTTTCGCCGCTTCGCCGTAGGTGCGCAGGACATCGCTTCCGCCTTGTCTGAAGAAGAACAGAGTGCGCTCCGATCCACCGGGGCGCGAGAGGTTCTCCGAGAAAAACGAGTAAATGCTCATAGTGAATAAATTCTACCCGAAAGCGGGAATTTTGGCAAGCGGCGCATCTCCAGCCCAAATCGGCCAGCCCCGGGCGCGGGGCTGGCCGACGGGCCTAGCGGACAATTGAGGCGTGGTAGTCCTGGAGCGAGGCGACCTCCCCCTTGCTGCGGCGCGCGGCGGCGATGCCGAGCGCCGCGGCCCTCGCGGCGGCGGGGGTCGTGATGTACGGGACCTTGTATTTTAGCGCCGCCTTGCGGATGGAGGCGTCGTCCGCGCGCGAGTCGCGGCGCGGCGAAGGCGTGTTCACGATTATCGACACGTCCTTGTTGACGATCATGTCGATCACGTTCGGGCGGCCCTCGCCGATCTTCGCGACGACGGTGGCGTCAACGCCGTTCTCGCGCAGGAACGCGGCGGTCCCGGTCGTGGCGAATATCTTGAAGCCAAGCCCGGAGAAGAAGCTCGCGGCCTCGACGTCCGCCTCTTTCTTTTCGGAAAGGGAAATCAGGATTGCGCCGCCGTCCGGCAGGCGCGACCCGGCGGCCTCCTGGCTCTTGTAGAAGGCGACGCCGTAGTTGTCGGCAAGGCCCAGGACTTCGCCCGTGGAGCGCATTTCCGGCCCCAGCACGGGATCGACCTCCGGGAACTTCTCAAACGGGAACACGGCCTCCTTGGCGCCGTAGTGCGTAATCGTCCCGCGGCGCAGTCGCAGCGACTTCATGTCCTGCCCCATCATGAGCCGCGTGGCGACATTGGCCATGTTGATGGCGCAAACCTTCGAAACCAGCGGCACGGTGCGCGACGCGCGCGGGTTGGCCTCGATGACGAACACCTTGCCGTCCTCGATGGCGTACTGCATGTTCATCAGGCCGCGGACCTTGAGGGCCTGCGCTATGCGGCGGGTGTAGTCCTCGATTGTGCGGAGGGAGTCCTCGTGTATCGAGACGGGCGGGATGAAGCACGCCGAGTCGCCCGAATGTATGCCCGCCAGCTCGACGTGCTCCATCACCGCGGGTATGAACACGTCCTTCCCGTCGGAAACGGCGTCGGCCTCGCACTCCAGCGCGTTGCGCAGGAAGCGGTCTATCAGCAGCGGGCGGTCGGGGGTCACGCCGACCGCCTTGTCTACGTATTCGCGGAGCATCTGCTCGTCGTAGATGACCTCCATGCCGCGCCCGCCAAGGACGAAGGACGGGCGGATCATCAGCGGGTAGCCGATGCGCGAGGCGGCCGCCAGGGCCTCGTCGAGATTGACCGCCATGGCGGACTCCGGCATCGGGATGCCCAGCGAGTCCATCATCTTGCGGAAGAGGTCGCGGTCTTCGGCTATGTCGATCGAGTCGATGGATGTGCCGAGGATGTTTACGCCGGCCTCGCTTAGCTCGCGCGCCGTGTTCAGCGGCGTCTGCCCGCCGAACTGCACGATCACCCCCTCGGGCTTCTCGTTGCGGTAGATTTGCAGGACGTCCTCAAGCGTGACCGGCTCGAAGTAGAGGCGGTCGGAGGTGTCGTAGTCCGTCGAGACGGTCTCGGGGTTGCAGTTCACCATGATTGTCTCGTAGCCCATCTCGCGCAGGGCCATTGCCGCATGGCAGCAACAGTA